>LUTY01000766.1 GCA_001640045.1 Candidatus Thiomargarita nelsonii
GAAGAAATCCACAGTAGCGGAAGGGGTAATCATGTTTTCCTTTTTTAGGACAGCGGTAGAAACCTTCTACTTTGAAATGGATAACTACCCGGCATCATTGAATTCCTTGTCGCATATCCCCACCCAGGGCAACCATGTCACGGGAATGGACTACAATCCAGGGCCTCCGATGAGGAACGAAATATGCTTTGAGGGGTTCGCAGCCGGTCAAAACTGCATTGAATGGGTATGGCATGATGTTCCACCACATGCGTATTGGACTTGCAAACCAAGCGAGACTAACACCACTCTTGAATCAAGATATCTCCCCAAAAACTGTCAAGACTGATGATGAAGCATTTATGAAATGTCACTTGAGTATCATTTTACCTTGTCTGAATGAAGCACAGAGTTTAAAAAAGCTTATTCCGACTTTAAAACAAAATTACGCCGACGCTGAAATTATCGTGGTTGATGATGGCTCCAGCGATGAATCGGCGAGTATTGCCACGCAAGCCGGCGCAAAAGTCATCAGTCATCCCTACAGCATGGGCAATGGGGCTGCCATCAAAAGTGGAGCACGCGCTGCCAGTGGCGATATCTTCATATTTATGGATGCCGATGGACAACATGATCCCCAAGATATTGAAAGGCAATTGGCGGAGTTGGAGCGTGGGCATGATATGGTCGTCGGAGCCCGCAGTGCCAATTCACAAGCCAGTTTTCTGCGCTGGTGTGCGAATAGCTTTTATAATTGGCTATCGAGTTGGATGGTTGGACATAAGATTGCGGACTTAACTTCTGGATTTCGCGCCGTTAAAGCCGACAAGTTTAAAGAATTTCTCTATTTGCTACCCAATGGATTTTCTTATCCGACTACCATCACAATGGCTTTTTTCCGCGCCGGTTATAGTGTCAGTTATATTCCCATTGTGGCACATACACGTATCGGCAAGAGCCATATTAAACTCTTGCGCGATAGTGTACGGTTTTTGCTGATTATTTTCAAGATAGGCTCATTGTATGCGCCCTTAAAGTTATTTGGTTCGCTGAGTTCAGGATTTTTTCTGTTGGGGCTAGGCTATTACATATACACCTTCGTAACTGCTGGACGCTTTACCAATATGAGTGTTTTGTTGTTTGTCA
>LUTY01000767.1 GCA_001640045.1 Candidatus Thiomargarita nelsonii
ATGCCGATAAAGCCAAAGAATCATGCAAATATGATGCCATTTATTTAGACATGCAGGAGGAAAACCTGACGCTAAATGTGGGTGCAATCATTTGGGCAACCGGTTGGAAACCTTACGATGCTAATAAAATTCAACCTTACGGCTATGACCGTATCCCCAATGTGATCACCAGCGTCGAATTTGAGCGCATGATGGATCAGTTTGGTCCAACGGGTGGTAAAATATTACGGCCATCTGATGGCAAAGAGGCTAAAGATATTGCCTTTATTCAATGTGCAGGATCGCGTGATCGCAATTACCTTAAACATTGTTCCCGTATTTGTTGCACTGCCTCACTCAAACAAACCACATATGTGCGCGAACAATACGGCGATGAGGGCAAGTCCAGTATTTATTATATAGATATCCGTGCCATTGATCGCTTTGAAGATTTATATCACAAAGCCAAGGCTGACGAAACGGTACATTTTATCAAATCCAAAGTTGCAAACATTACCCAAGACAAAGCCACCGGCAATCCGGTTTTACAGGGTGTGGACACTGAAGGTTATCACCGTTACAGCAATCCACATGAATTAGTGGTGCTGGCTATCGGTATGGAGCCCAGTCTCGATTTGAGCAAATTAGGGCTCAATGTCAATGAACATGGCTTTATTGAAAATGATTCCAACAATGGTGGCATGTTTGGCGCAGGCGTTGCCACAGATGCCTTAGATGTCAATCGTGCTGTACAAAATGCTACCGCCAGCGCATTGCGGGCTATTCAAGTCGTTAATCAAGTCGCCGCAGCGGAGGGTTAAACAATGGCAGATAAAAAATTAGGTGCCTATATTTGCAAAGGATGTGGCATCGGTGATCGTTTGGATACTGATCAACTTGAAATGATTGCCAAACGCGAAGGCAAAGTCGGTTTTGCCAAACAGCATGATTTTCTCTGTAACAGTGACGGCGTGAAAATGATTCAAGCCGATATTGATGCTGGCGAAGTCAATCATGTTGTCATTGCCGCTTGTTCCAGACGTGCCAAAACGGATGCCTTTAATTTTGACAATGTAGCCATCTCTCGTGCCAATTTGCGCGAAGGCGTGATTTGGGTGCGCCCCGATACCGATGAGGCGCAAGAAA
>LUTY01000768.1 GCA_001640045.1 Candidatus Thiomargarita nelsonii
GATGCCGAGCCCGCTAGAAGGCAACCCACGCCCCTTCCTTAAAGGAGAAGGCAGCAAAGCAATCTCCTTTAACACTGAACCCGATCCCAATAAACATGTGATAGCACACGTCTTTAAAGTCACCGCTGATCCTTTTGTCGGTAAATTGGGCGTATTTCGTATCCATCAAGGCACGATCAGCAAAGACAGCCAATTATACATTGGTGAGGCTCGCAAACCTTTCAAAGTCAGTCATTTACTAAAACTTCAAGGCAAACAACAAATTGAAGTGGATCAAGGCATCCCGGGCGACATTTGCGCGGTGGCAAAAGTTGATGATATTCATTTTGATGCCGTGCTACATGACTCCCATGATGAAGATCATATTCATATAGAGCCGTTAGATTTTCCAGCCCCCATGTATGGCTTAGCGGTGGAGGCTAAACGGCAGGGCGATGAACAAAAAATCAACCTTACATTGCAAAAGTTGGAAGGTGAAGATCCTTGTTTACAACTTGAACACGATCCCTCATTGAATCAGACTGTTTTGCGTGGACTTGGTGAATTTCACTTACGAATTGTGCTGGAAAGAATGCACAAACAATACAATGTTGAAGTCGATACGCACCCCCCCAAAATACCTTACCGAGAAACCATTACTACCAATGCAAAAGGCCATCACCGCCATAAAAAACAAAGCGGCGGCGCGGGGCAATTTGGCGAAGTCTTTTTGCGTGTTGAACCCTTAGAGCGTGGTGCCGGTTTTGAATATGTTTGGGCTATCGTGGGTGGTGTCATTCCCTCCGTCTATGAGCCGGCGGTAAAAAAGGGCATCCAACAAGTTTTAGATGCAGGTGCTCTCGCTGGCTATCCCATGCAAGATATCAAAGTGAGCATCTCTGATGGCAAACATCATGCGGTGGATTCCAAAGAAATCGCTTTTATCGCGGCGGGCAAAAAAGCCTTTTTAGATGCGATTAGCAAAGCTAAACCTGTGGTACTCGAACCGATTGTCAAGGCAGAAATCACCATCCCAGATGATAGCATGGGTACGATTACTGGCGATATAGCTAGCAAACGCGGGCGAATTCAGGGCAGTGATATGCGTCCACCTAATATGGTGTGCGTCAAAGCCGATGTGCCGCT
>LUTY01000769.1 GCA_001640045.1 Candidatus Thiomargarita nelsonii
GAACATATCAAAATAAATTTAGAAAAACAGGGTAATTATGAAATTTTAGAACTTAATATTACTCTGCCCGATATGGAAAAGCAGCCATTGGCATTCACTAATGGGATGAGTAATTCGACTTCTTCTGCCTCATTCGACTAATTTTATGGTATTTCACAATACTTTCGCCAAATCAGTTCCCCCTGTCACTATAACTGTTCAGATAAATGATAATTGAAAAACTATGCCACATTTATTAGTTGCCATTTCTTCGCATGGATTTGGACATGCCATGCAAGCAATCTTAGTTCTCAACGCTTTACGAGAGCGTTTGCCTACACTAAAAATAACCCTGCGTACACGAGTCTCACCTGATTTTTTGGCAAGTCGTCTACATGGCGATTTTAAATTGTCACCACATTCCAGTGATTTTGGTATGTATATGCACTCTGCTGTGGATGTAGATGTGGCAGCTAGTGCTGCGGCTTATAGCAAGTTTCATGCGGATTGGTCAGAAAAAGTGGCTGTCGAGGCGAAAGCATTGATAGCCACACAAGCGGATTTAATTTTAGCCGATATACCTTACTTAACTTTGGCGGGTGCCAAACTGGCAGGCATACCAGCCGTTGCTTTATGTTCTCTTAATTGGGCAGATATTTATTGGCATTATTGTGCGGCTCACCCCAAGGCTCGACAAATTCACCAGCAAATGCAAGCGGCTTATCAAAGTGCCCGATATTTTTTGCAAGCTGAACCGTTTATGCCGATGAGAGATTTAGACAATACCCGGCCTATAGGCCCACTAGCCACTATCGGTATCAATCGTCGTATTAGCATTAACCAACAATTACAATTAAATCCTGAACAATCTTTAGTATTGATAGCTTTGGGCGGTATAGAAATGCCTTTACCCTTGCAGGATTGGCCTAAAATGCCTGGCATATCTTGGCTGGTACCCGCCGCTTGGCAAATTCAACGCCCTGGGTTTTACACTTGGGAAAGTTTGAACTTGCCTTTTATTGATGTCCTCCGTTCCTGTGATGTTGTAATTACTAAACCCGGTTATGGCACTTTTACCGAAGCGGCTTGTAATGGTCTTGCGGTGTTATATTTAGAACGTGAAGATTGGCCAGAGACGTTTTATC
>LUTY01000770.1 GCA_001640045.1 Candidatus Thiomargarita nelsonii
CGCATCGCTCTGGCGAAACTGAGGATAGTACGATTGCTGATTTGGCGGTGGCGACTTCTGCGGGTCAAATTAAAACGGGCTCTTTGTCGCGTTCTGATCGGATTGCTAAGTATAATCAATTGATGCGTATAGAGGAAGAATTGGGGAGTCAGGTGATTTATCCGGGCATGGCGGCGTTTTATAATTTAACTGTTTAAGCTGACCATTTTTTTTTTGCAGGACGCGGAGCGTCCGGGCATGCATTCCCACGCACGCAGAGCGTGGGAACGAGAAAAAAAAATAGCGAGTAGAATTATGCAAAACAACGGCAAATTCAAGCGAATGATATTCAAAAGAAAAGGTTTGAGTCGATGGTATAGTCGGCTGTTTTCAATGCTTTGTTTCCTTGTTATCGCCTCTCTGGCAAGCACAAGTTGTACAAGCTCCGCAAACAAAGATCACAAAGCACTCTCTGAGAATAGCGAAAAAGCTTCCAAACATGCACTTTCCAACCAAGCACTCCAAAAAATTATGAATGAGCTTAACGATTTGTTCTTTGAGCAGATTCCTACAGAGTTGGAACTCGATCGTTTGCGTTCAAGATACGCTTTGCGTATTGCTGAAAACACAACGCAGAGTCTGAGTACTATCGAAGAAATGTTGCAACTGGAAAAAAAGTTTGAACTTTCTCAGGCAGAAAGTCAAAGATTTAGAGAATTGACCAAACAATTGCAGAGTCAAGCACAGGCACTTGAGCGAGTCGCCATGGCGGGGCAGACGGAGGCCATTTCGCCTGCCTTGGGTCATCTGATTGGGATTTGTAATACTTGTCACCAAGAATTTCACCAAATCTACTCCGAATAATTGGGAGCCAAATATGAAAGGTCCTATGAACGCAAAGTTAGGTTTATGCTTTGCTATCACTCTGTCGCTATCGCATACTGTCGTTGTAGCGCAAAGTATCGAGCAGCAACTACAGGAACTCCGTGCAGAATCGCTACGCTTGATGAAGAGGATTGAAGATTTGGAACGTTTGGCGGCTCAACAGGCGGCGAAAAAGCAGACGATTCCTCAAGCTCATGTCACACCACTTGCGAGTGGCAAGGGCATACTAGAATTGAGGACTAGCAATACCACTTTGTCGA
>LUTY01000781.1 GCA_001640045.1 Candidatus Thiomargarita nelsonii
GCTCAAGATATTGCCCAAGCCTTACGTCAATTAGGCTTTAGCGTCATCCTCAAAACCAATGCCGATCAAGCCACCATGGAAAACGCCATCAATCACTTTGGCAAAAAACTCCATGGCGGTTTCGCTACAACCACATCAGCAACGCTTTCCATCACAATTATCGGGTGGTGAAAAACAGCGACTTGCTATTGGGCGGGCTATTGCGACAACCCCCGATTATCTTTTGCTGGATGAGCCTTTCAACAATCTGGATGTCATCCTAAAACAGGAAATGATAGATTTGCTGTTGGCACTCAAGAAAAAAATGGGTATGGGTATCTTATATGTCACTCATCACTTGGATGAGGTATTGAGTCTTGCCGATCGTGTGATAGCAATGCGGCAAGGTCAACTTCGACAGATTATTGAAAAAACACAGTCATTTAATGAACAGGAATTATTGACATGGTACACGGAAAATATTCAACCCTCGTAGTTGGCTTATGTTTCCTTATTGCTGCTACTCCGATTCATGCCATCGACGAAAGCAGCCTATTTTCCACTTGGGAAGGATTTGAAGCGGATAAATGTGCCTCTATCTGGCTGATTAAACGCTTTATTGCGCCAGAGGCGGAGATACGTTTTTATCCGCGAGGAGAATGGAACATGGCAGGCATAGCGTTTGATGTACCAAATGCGCGGTTTCGTCGCTACCATAATAAGGCGACTTTTGAGACGCTGCTGGAACATTACCAGCTAAACGATAAACAACTCAGTTATATAGCCCGAATTATTCACGATATCGAGGTTAATATCTGGGAAACAAAGCGGATGGCAGAGACATCAGAGGTACAAAACGCGATGCACGAGATCATCATGCAGAAGGACAGCAAGAAAATTATTGCTGATTGCCGGGGCTATTTTGATCGGTTATATGAGCGTCGTTGAGATGCTTTGAAGAGCTACGGGGTTGCCAAAACACCATAAAAACGGCTTGAACTACAGGGATTAATTATTAGCAGGGATAAGTCAAAATCTTTGAATTAATAGCATAAATAATTGTTTTTTTGAAGTCCAGCTTTATACTCAGCACGGGCACAATTTGCACTTTTGTCATTCAGAACCGAGTGAGGAATCTGAAAAAACGGTTGAAATATTTTGGAGTGAAATTGGGTGTATTGGCAAACTTTTATGGGGAACAGTTGGAGCTTGTGGTGGTGCGGTGAATGGATTCGATTGGAATGGATTGGAGTACAACTAATGTTCAACAACGAATAAAACCGTCAACACTTTTTTATGGTATTCCTGATTATTCGTTGTTGAACATTAGCTGTACTCACTCTTGAATTTCCACCCATCCTAGCTACACTTGCTTACTTGCTAAACGTTAAAATTTCAATGTCTGTGCTAATGTTCTTGCCACTGAATGGATGTAGGAAGCTGCCACCAATTTCATACGAACCTAGCGGCTCATTGCCATTAAAGGTGTACTCAAAAATCTTTGTCTCAATCTTATCTCCTGGCAATAAAGTCAGCGCGGTAAATGGTTCAATGAGAGGTATTACAAATCCGTCAGGTAAGCTTAGTGCTATCCGAAAGGCAAGGCGGATGTTACATAAGCCCCGTAATGGCTCTGCTAATTAATATACAACATAATCTGAGCATCGGGGTACATCACCTTGTTGATAAGGTTAAACTCATTTTTATTATTGTCAATATTCCAAACCAAAAATTTTCTACACGATCCCCCACCGTTTATCAAACCTCAAAAAAACGGCAAAGTATAAATTAAGTGAATAAGTTTAAAAATTGTTTAAGGTTGTCTAAAATGGGAGAGTCAAAATTGTAAATCCCTTTTTTCATAGAGGCTTCATTGCTGCATTTTCTGGCTGCTTGATATTTTTCTTTTTTGCTACAACAATCAAATCGTTGGTAAATACTTATCCAAAATTTATCAAAATCTTTATCTGTGATTTTTTTATCGGCTGCTTTTATACATTTTCTCCATATTTCTAAACAGTCGGCATAAATGGATTCTTTACTTTTGATCGCTTTGAGAACCGTCTCAAGTTCGCCTTTGCCATCAACATTGGTGAAATAACAAGCCATTTTCACTTGAGAATGCCCATCAATATCAATCGTGATAAATTCACCTACGGAGGAGAGTTTTTTATCTGTTTCAAATATTTCTTGTATGGCAGTATTAACCAGTTGAAGTCGACTGACTTCGGTTTCATTATCCATGTCAAGGATAATACCGATTTTTTGAATATCTCTTTTTTGAGCCTCATTTTTTAAACTAGAAAGCGTCATTGTTAATTTTTTTCTACTTAAACCCTCCAAACATTCATAGTCATCAATGTCACAAATAGGCGGATCAATGTCAATGCCTTTACATTGTAGGTGTTCAATGAATGCTTCAACAAAGTATTTATCATTTTGACTTTCTACAATCAAGATATTACTCACCTCTCACTCCTTTTTGACGTTTTAATCCGTACTCTAAAACGTCCATTTCATATTTAATACCGATAATTTGGCTGGTTTTAATGTGACGTGCAAATTCAAAGTAATAACCCGCTTCTCCGTCTTCTATTTGCGAAGAAACGGCTGTAAATGCTTGAAGCATTTCTAAACTATGTGTCGTTGCGAATATTTGAACGTTAAACTCAGCCGTTAAATCAAATAACAGTCGCCACAATTCTCGCAGCGAAGTATGATGAAAACCATTTTCTATTTCATCTATCAGCAAAATGCCATTTTGGTTATTGACTAATTTCATAAGAAAATCAGTCGCTCTATTTAAGGAATCCCCAAACAAAGATAAAGGCATATGTTCTTCGTTTTTTCTCTGTAAATAAATTGAAGGCTCACCAATATTTAAGGTCCTTACATCCTCTATTGACGGATCAATGATTTGAAAAACTTTTAAAAGTTTATCTGAGTGATGATTGATATAGGCTAGATCATATTGTTCTGCTAAGTGTTTGCTTGACAATTTGTCGTCTGATGGACAAAAAGCAATCTTTGTAAAAGTTAAATGGCTAGGAATATTTGGCTCATAAATTGTAAAACCGTCACTGTGGGCAATTAAAGACAATGTTTCTCTGAATTCATTATCTACTTGATAATTAAATTGTAAGAGAGAAAGATCAGAACCCTTTTTAAAAAAGTGTTTTGAGAGTTCTAATTTTTGAATGATCTGAATCACGTCTCTTTTCGACTGAGGCATAGAGATTTCAAGCAGACTTGTCTTATGTTCTTCATTGACAAATTGCATGGCGATCATTGCTTTTTTGTCTTTATCTAAAAAGAGGTTATTCCAAGCTTTTGCAGCTAAAGATTTTATTCTGGCTTCATCAATTCCTCTTATATGCATGACACTCAGTTCTTGAGGTGAGTTGTTTAAATAGAGTGCCTCTAAAAAAGCGGTTTTGCCTGCATTATTTTTACCACCGATCAAGTTAATTCTGCTAAATCCAGAAAATTTGGATTTGCCAAAACATCTGAAATTTTCGATTTCGACATTTTTAATCATTTTTTTTTTCTCTCTCCTAATCC
>LUTY01000772.1 GCA_001640045.1 Candidatus Thiomargarita nelsonii
AGAATTGTGGCAAGAATCAGGACGTTGGGACAAATACGGCCCAGAATTGTTGCGTTTGACAGATCGCCATAAGCGTGAATTTTGTTTTGGACCTACCCATGAGGAAATCATCACCCATTTAATCCGTCACGAAATTCGCAGTTATAAACAATTACCGGCTAATTTCTATCAAATCCAAACAAAATTCCGCGACGAAATTCGACCCCGCTTTGGCATCATGCGGGCGCGTGAATTTTTGATGAAAGATGCGTACTCCTTTCATTTAGATCAAGCCTCGCTGCAAGAGACTTACGATTTGATGTTTGAAACCTATTCAAATATTTTCAAACGCTTAGGTCTGAAATTCCGTCCTGTGCTGGCTGACACGGGCAATATCGGTGGCAGTGGCTCACATGAATTTCATGTATTGGCAGAATCTGGAGAGGATGCGATTGCTTATAGTACCACCAGTGATTATGCTGCTAACGTAGAAATGGCCCCCGCCTTGGCACCCGAAGGTGAACGTCCACAGCCGACGGCAACGATGACGGTGGTGGATACGCCTGATCAGCACACGATAGATGAAGTCAGTCAGTTTTTAAAAGTCAAATCTTCACAATGCCTCAAAACGCTGCTGGTGAAAGGCAAGGAGGAGGGTTTAGTTGCCTTAGTGCTACGGGGCGATCATACACTGAATGCTATCAAAGCAGCTAAATTTCCCCAAGTCGCCAATCCCCTGGTTTTTGCCGAGCCCGCCGAAATCCGCGAAACGATTGGCTGTGAAATTGGCTCAATTGGACCTGTGGAATTGAATGTGCCGATTTTAGTCGATCACAGTGCCGCCCAATTAGCCGATTTTGTCTGCGGAGCCAATAAGGACGGACAACACCTTGTCGGAGTCAATTGGGGGCGCGATTTAGCTGAGCCGCAATCGCTTGATTTACGAAATATTGAAGTCGGCGATCCTAGCCCAGACGGTGAAGGCGTATTGGGGATAGCGCGTGGCATTGAAGTGGGGCATATTTTTCAATTAGGCGAAAAATATAGTAAAGCCATGCAAGCTTCGGTGCTGGATGAAAAAGGCCGTTCTGTTATTTTAACAATGGGCTGTTATGGGATTGGCGTATCGCGCCTAGTTGCCGC
>LUTY01000773.1 GCA_001640045.1 Candidatus Thiomargarita nelsonii
CGCCATCCTTTTCATAGATGAGCTGCCCATTTTCCCGCTTTGGGCGCAACAGGTGCAAACGTAGTTCAGTCTCATAAGGATTATCGGTGATGGCGTAGGCGGGAAGTGGTTGCTTGCCATTGGGAAGACGCTGAAAAGCAGAATGTACCACTTGCAATAAATCCTGATCTTGTGGTAATGGCTGCTCTAAGTACACCTTGATGGGCGGAAAATGATACACATGCTCTTCCTCTACAACCAAGTCACCTGTTTGAAAAGCACCCTCGGGTTCCGGCTCACCATAACTGACGAAAGGATTTTTTTGATTGAAATCCATGATAGTTAGGCGTGGTAATTTTTGTAGATTAGGGTGTTGGGGTTTATACAAACGATAGACTGAACCTTTGGTCACGCCACTGGGTAAACCGGCTTTAATTTCTATCCAATCGTCAGCAATTTTCTCAACAGGGACTGTCGGAGGCTGCGGTGTAAAGCCACCCCCCAACACTTGTTGGCGGTGATCACCTTCTATCTGTGGCTGCTGCTTATTGTACCGCCGGGCACTGATTTGTATATAAGTCCGCTTAAAAACATCATTCCAAGTATTACCTGCTTGAGCCTGCTGCAAACTCTGCACCCAATGCCAAGTAAAGACACCATCAACAGCCTGTTTATCGTCTCGTGCCGCTCCCACACGAATACCATGATGAGTGCTCAGTTGAGAATAAATGGGTTTACCTAATAAATGTGGACGTTTATCATCTTCGACTGCCCGAACCAATCCTTGGCTAACAGCACGGCTAACGGTGGCAGAGTGACAAGAATCAGAGACAAATACGATCTGATCAGTTTTTAACGCCGCCAACCAAGCATTAATTTCATCATCTAACACATCATAATTATCTATATGAGCCTCATTGGTGCGGCGAGCACCGATCGATCCCCAAGTCTGATCTTTGCCGCTGCGCTCATCACCGTTTAAATCTTCGGTTTGCGAACCATGACCCGAATAATGGATATAGACAAAATCATTGGATTTAACCCGATCAATCAGCCTTTGAAAAGCCTTTTTAATGCCAGTGTGAGTGGCTTGCTTATTTAAAAGGATAATAAAATGCTCCTCTTGAAAACCAAAGCGTTCGC
>LUTY01000774.1 GCA_001640045.1 Candidatus Thiomargarita nelsonii
ACAACCCTAGACAAAATCGAAAAGGATGTCGAAACCACAAAAGCCGTCGCCATAGAAAATAATGCGATTTTACAAGCACTCTATGGACTGATGGCGCAACGGGGCTTATCATCACGAGTCAGCCCTCGCGATGAGTTTACGCAGTACGATAACGAGAGCCAGCAATTGATTGAGGCAGCGGTTGAGCAATTAGGACAATTGCCGACTCCTGAATATAGTCAGGTGTCTATCAAGGTAGGCACTGCCTTGTCTTCTACGGGCAATTTGGAAAAAGCGGAACGTTTATTTATCCAAGCGATTGAAAAGGCGCAAAATCAGGAAGATAAGGCACTGGCTTATTTTAATATTTTTCAAGTGCGGTGGCGCAAGGCGTTTGCAGAAGTCACGGTATCTGCGAAAGAGACGTATTATGCCAAAGCGTTGTCGGCTTTAGAGAATGCGATTGATCTTTCAAACGGACGCTATGCTTTACATGACACCCATAAGGGTTATTATCCGATTGAAAAATTCTTAGGTGCAGGCGGAATGGGCTGCGCGTTACTGTGTCAAAACAATAATGACTTGATAAACGGACACAAACGGGTAGTCGTCAAATGTTTTTGGGAAAATATCGCGGGTACACTGAGAGAAGTGTTTAAAGAACCCTTTGCGATGGCGCAAATCGCGGGAGAATTTGTACCCAAGCCGTTAGATTATGGTTATGCGGATAATGTGAATCAAAAAGGGCCTTATTTCGTGACGGAATACGTTGAGGGTGCCATAGATGGGGAGGCGTGGCTAGAAAAAAATGGGCCACTTTCTTTGAAAATCGGCTTACAGGTGGGATTACAGGTTGCAGAAGGATTGCGACGCGCTCATGAGGCGGGTATTTATCACTTGGATTTAAAGCCGGCGAATCTGTTGCTCAAACAAACGGATGGCGGGATAGCGGTTAAAATCATAGATTTTGGACTGTCTCGCGTGACGACCTCTTTGCGGGATGTGGCAGTTCAGCGGAGTCAGTCGTCCAAGTCGGTATTTGAGCAAGCGGTGTTTGGGACTTTGGAATATGCGCCGCCTGAGCAACGGGGTTATGCGCGGCAGTTTGGTGTTCCGGGTGCGAAAAGTGATATTTTTGCGTT
>LUTY01000775.1 GCA_001640045.1 Candidatus Thiomargarita nelsonii
TTAACCAGTACACCAGCATGAGAGTTCCAAGTGATAAAAAGATGCCAGTGGCGCGGCTAAAACGGTTGCCAAATGTTGTTTGCCATGTCCATAATTATGCTCTAAATTATAGCCTTGATTCTTGAGAGTGTTGAAAGTCTCATTTTCAATTTTCCATCGTGCTCGCCCAGCTCGCATGATGGAGTAAACATTGTCTCGGTGTAAATTAATGTTGGTTACCCAACTGATATGATATTTTTTATCCCCCTTGGTTTCTGTATATTCTAAGTAATTGACTAATAAATCGGGATGACTGGCATTTAAAGGAACTTTATTAATAAAACGATAAGCTCTGATTGTGCCATCGGTTTCAGTTATTTCACACTCATCGCCTTCTCCGGTCCCTAAACGTTGTTCAATTATTTTCAAACGAATCGTGTGGTCAGAGGGTTTAACAACTATGATGTAACTCATTAATAAGTTTTCTAATAATCGAATATGGGGCCCATTAGCGTATAAGGAATCTTCTACAACGATTAGTTTCAATTTAGGAAAGGCTTTCCGTATAGCTGGGAGTAGACGTTTGGCCGCATTGGTCTCACAATCATTTTTGTTCTCCCCTCAATGCGAGTGATTGCTTCTGGAAAAAGCGTATTGATTTTGTAGTTTAGGCAAGCGGTCAATGCTATATCGTTACCCCAACCTACACGCTGGTTTTCAACAACACTAATCAATACATAGCACAGGTCCTGCTGGTACCGATTGATCACGGAGGTATCCTATTTCGATTTGTGATTGATTGTTAGTACCTAAATCGGTTATAACTCTTTGTAAAGGAATTGAATAACCACGACAATGGATAGAGGCACTCTGACTAAAAGGGCGTTGTTGTTTACCATCAATTAAAAATAGTTGTTCTTTTAATTCTATTTTTCCAAAGGTCGTGTGCCAGTGAAGTTTTTTTTTGCCATGCTTTTTCGCGTGATCATGTGTCTTTTGAAATTCAAAAGCGATTTGGTCAGCTTGTTGTATAGCCCAATCTTCTAAAACTTTTTGTCCAATTTGTCTGATTTCTTCTATTACTTTTTGTTCAGCTACATTCACATTTTCTAGGTTTTCGGTATTTTAAACCACGTTTAGT
>LUTY01000776.1 GCA_001640045.1 Candidatus Thiomargarita nelsonii
CTGTAGCTTTTTTCTAACAAAGGCAAGGCATCAGATAAGCGGCCTAAATCTTGGTAAATAACAGCCAAATTATTCAAGCTGGTGAGAGTCTCAGGGTGCTTTTCTCCTAACACCTCTTTCATAAGACGATAGCCTTTTTCTGACAAAGGCAAGGCATCAGATTCGCGGCCGAATTCGTAGTAAATCATAGCCAAATTACCCAGGCTTTCGAGAGTGTCAGGGTGCTTTTCTCCTAACACCCCTGGTGTGTGTTACTGGTTTTTTTCATGTCCAATCTCCTTTAGATTATCATGCACAAGCCCGTCAGGAACCTAACACCTCTTTTCTGAGACTGTAGTTTTTTTCTAACAAAGACAAAGCCTCAGATAAGCGGTCTAATTCGTAGTAAATCATAGCCAAATTACCCAGGCTTTCGAGAGTGTCAGGGTGCTTTTCTCCTAACACCTCTTTTCTGAGACTGTAGCTTTTTTCTAACAAAGGCAAGGCATCAGATTCGCGGCTGAATTCGTAGTAAATCATAGCCAAATTACCCAGGCTTTCGAGAGTGTCAGGGTGCTTTTCTCCCAGTATTTCATTTCTGATTTTCAAGGCGTTTTTAGCCAATGGCAGGGCTTTTTTAAAAAACTTTTTAAAAAGCCCTTGTTCATAATATTGCTCAATTTGGGCATCATAAGCCTCAGCCAATTTAAGCTGCTCTTTTTGCTCAGCCGATAGCGATGACGCTTGGGCGAACAAGTCATTGAGGCTTCCCGGTACGAGGGAACATAGGGTGATTAAACTAATTATCCAGACAAATATTTTGAGTTTCATTGTTATCAGTTATCAGTTATGTTATGGAAAATCTATAAAGAGGCAAGCAAATATTAAGCAAGCTTGGAAATGATGTCAACCAATCAGTAAAATGGCGATTTCTATAGTTGTTCAGATAAATATTTTTGCCTAGACCTCAGAGGTTTTCAAAACCTCTGAGGTCTTTAGAGCGCGACTAGGGTTTGGACTTTTCCGCAAGTCTCATGTCGGGTGGATCGCATCGCGTAATCCTTTATCAGCAAAAATTTTTGTGTAAAACCAAAACTTTTGCCTCGAAACCATTTTTAATCTTTTAGCTGGACGGGGTTTG
>LUTY01000777.1 GCA_001640045.1 Candidatus Thiomargarita nelsonii
TTATAGCGGACATTGCTCAGACTATGACCGTCATAAAGAATTATTGTCTCAAGAAAACAATGTTATACCAATACCCGACATAGAAATAGTCACAACAATACTCAACAACTACAAACAGTTAAAAAATTCTCTGACAGAGATACGGACGGTTTTAAATAGCCAAGAGCTTGATACGCTTAAGGAAAGTTCGAATCAAGTGACCCGCTTAATTCGGCAAGTCCAACGTACTCGTTGTGATTATCTGTCTTTTGATGTTATCAGTCCCTATTTAGCCCGCACGGAGCAACTGATTTTCATCTCAAAAATCAACAAGCCAGATGTCAGCAGTATTTTAACTTTTGTGCCAGATCAATCTATTCAAAAACTCCGTGGCATAGAAATTCTTCGAGAAGCCTCAAGCATATTCGCTCAAGTTGCGGATTTTGATATGATTGTTGAAAGTCACTCCAGTGTCAGAAAACAGTTTTTTAATGTCTATGATAAATTTCAGGAGGCTGGGGGCACTAAATTTGAGGAATTTAAGGCGATCAAAACAGTCGCTGATCAAGTGAAACTTAAACATGCGACGATTGTACCTTGTGAGGAGAGATGGTGGGGGAAATAACAAGTGGGTCGTGTGCGGCTCGAACGCACGACCACCGGATTAAAAGTCCGATGCTCTACCAACTGAGCTAACGACCCTGATTGATGGTGGTGTATTATAATGAGATTGAAAAAAAATGCAAGCTTTTTTTTTGTCATCCAGATAAGTTTTAGCCCAAACCTCAGAGGTTTTGAAAACCTCTGAGGTTTAAAACTAGGACAAAATTTTTCTGGACAAGTATAAAATTAAGATCAGACTTGTGTATAAAGATGAGCGCGAGGCAAAGGAACGAGGAATGGATCATTACCAGATGATGTCAACTGGATATTGATCAAACTGACTATCAGCACTAACTAAAAACATTTGCTCAGCTATTGCTTGAGCAATCAGCAAGCGATCAAATGGATCTCTATGGTGCAGTGGCAATGATTCCAAGGCATACACATGATGTAATTCGACTGGTAGAAGTTTTAAGGAACGTGCATGAAATAACTTAGTCAACTTTAAAGGCAAACCTGCCAGGTTTTGAAAACCTG
>LUTY01000778.1 GCA_001640045.1 Candidatus Thiomargarita nelsonii
ATTCTAATTTCCATAACCGAACACGATATCCATTACTTCCACCTCCATCAGCTGTGATCAAAAGCTTCGTAGCTAAAGGGTAGGTGTGCCTTCCCCAATTTGAATTTGATTATCCAGTCTCACACCATCGCCAATCACCGTATCTTCTAACGCGCCTTTATCTATGGTCGTGTTGGCACCGATTTCCACATCATCGCCAATCAGAACGCCGCCGAGTTGTGGAACTTTTACCCATTTTCCTCCATCGTTGGCATTGCCAAAACCATCTGAGCCAATGACGGTTCCCGGGTGGATAATCACCCTTTGTCCGAGCCGTGTGCCAGCGCATAAGGTGACGTTTGCCATTAATTGGCAATTATCACCAATCTCAACACCATAATCGACAACGCAGCCAGGGCCAATAGATACATTACGACCCATTTTGGCGCTGGCTTCAATGACAGCCTGCGGTCCCACCGAGACGCTGGCATCCAAAAGCGCATCAGGACTGACCCACGCCGTTGGATGTATGCCAGGTTTTTTTGGACGGGGTGGATTGAACAAAGTAGCGGCGCGGGCATAACCTAAATACGGATTATCCATCACCAACATTGGCACTTTACAAAAACGCCGATTTTTGCTCGCTATAATCACTGCGGCTGCACGAGTATTCGCCAATTCTTCACGATATTTGGCACCATTGGTAAAAAAACTCACTTCTTGTGCGCTCGCCAAGCTCAAGGAGGCGATACCTACAATCGGCAAGTCTTCTTTAGGAGAACCCTCTAATTCTGCACCAATTTGTGTCGCCAATTCGGCGATGCTAATGGATAGCTTCATTATCGAAATCGAAAAGTTTAGAAGAGTCCAAACTTTAGTTTGGACATCCAAGAAGGCCGACACCTACCACTATTTTCCGCGATTCTTCTTACGGAGGCGTTTCAAGACTTTATCAGTAATATCAAAACGTTTCTTGAACCAAACCACGCCCTCAGTGAAAATAAGGTCATAACGCTCAGCCTTCGCCAAGTCGTGAATCGCTTGGTGCGATAAAGCGCAATACGCGGAAAGGCTAAAATCGGTGTGCCATTACTGTCCATGACTAAATTGACTTTAGGGGGTTTCAGCACTGCCCAAA
>LUTY01000779.1 GCA_001640045.1 Candidatus Thiomargarita nelsonii
CGTGCTTCAGTTTTTCAATGACTGTGAATATGAGCCCCAAATGGCATTATTTGAAATTGATGAACAAACATACCGCCAATGGGGCTCACCCATTCTCACACCACGCGATAAGCTCAAATCTTTGATTGAAAAAGCTGAACAAGGGGGCGCGAATGTGATCGTGGTCGATATAGACTTAACAAGGTTAAGTGATGGCTGTTTCCATGCCCCCGGAAAAACCCCAGCTTGTTCGCCAGTCAACTTTAACACAGATGTCGCTTTAGGCTTATATTTGCAAAAACTCAACGAAGAATTTTATGAGGCTGACAAATATGACACACCCATCATTTTATTAAGGCGCACCTATAGACCAATGCCATTAAGTTAAGAAAAATGTGTTATGCTTAATGGCTTTCAAACCTGAGGTAAAATCAAATTATGGGACTAGAAAAACTGGTGGACGATCATTCCAAAGCCACCCGCTCAATTTCAATTATTCGCTCACTCTTAAATGATGACTCATTTAAGAATGAACACCGCACGGCTTCTAATTTTTTTAGTCGCAAGTTCAAATTAGACTTTGTAACCGTCATTTTGTTAATTTTACAAAACAGCATCAAGCCGATGCAACTGGTTTTAAATGAGTTCTTTAAAAAATGGGATAATGGTGTTTTAGTAACAAAGAGCGCATTTACCCAAGCACGTAGCCATTTAAAAGCATCAGTGTTTGCAAGGTTAAATCAAAAGGCTGTACTTGATGTTCTTTACAGCGATGATAACTATGAGAAAGCCTGGGGCTTTCGCCTATTAGCGATTGACGGTTCTAAAATCCATTTGCCTAATACCCCAGAGATTATAGAAAAATACGGTACAATTAAATTTGAAACGACTGTTGAAAAAATAATTGGCGAACATGGTTATGCACTTGCATCTGTGATGTATGATCCGCTTAATAAAGTGGTTGTTAATGCTTGTCTTGCACCTGCTAAAGCATATGAGGTTGATTTAGCTTTGGAACAAATTAAGCGTACCCAAGCCAATGATCTTATGTTATTTGATCGTAATTACCCATCTTAGATTTTTTTAGCCTCCTTAACTGATCTTAATAGACAATTCGTTGGGCGTTGCTCTAAAAG
>LUTY01000780.1 GCA_001640045.1 Candidatus Thiomargarita nelsonii
CGCTTGAGTTGATGCCAAAGTAATCTCTTTTAAAGAAATTAAACCATTGACATTCCCATCCCAAGGCACGAGTTGACCGTTGGTATTTGACACCATATATAAAAGATTATTTGATGAAACGACAACCGCCATCATTTTGACATTTTGACCAATCAAGTTACCAACACCCGGTATATTGCTATCACTAATAGTGAGAGTCCCCTTAATTTCTAAGCCAGGAGAATTGTGTCTGACGCTTGGTTCAAATCCGGCATAGTTGCCTCGTGCCACTTCGTCCCCAGTTTGCATGTTAATGGCTATGAGTTCCTCAAGATTGGGACGAAAAGCGATAGCATCAAAATACCACTGATGACCTTCAATCGGCTTGAAATATTGGTTGAGTAAACGCCATCCTTCATTTTCGCCAGCGGTCTCAAACAATTCGGGAATGAACTCCATGTAAACACGTTTAGCCACATCATAAATGCCATGCCACCAAGCGTAATCAGGACCTCCCATAGCGGCACCGCTACGAGCGCGGCGACCTTCATGATGCCAAATTTCCCACCACAGCCACTCAATCCATTCATCAAATGCGGTCGGTGAGATTAAGCCGTTATTTTTTAAATCTGCCATAACACCACTAACGGGTCTGGCGAATTTATCATTATACAAAACCACTAGATCATCTAAAATCCGATAATGTCCATCCACAATGCTATTGGTATGACAGGCTTTGCAGACAGTTTGCATCTTGTTACGTCGATCTTGCCAAGTCAGGACTTCTTTGACAGTGGAACCCTCGTATTGATCACCTACCTTGGGTAAGGTAGAAGTATCTTCACCGTGTACATCAACCTGCTTACCATTATCCAGTCGGACTAAATTCTTTTTCTGAGAAATTTTAGCGCGTAAGTTCCAAGAAAGACGCTCACCTATGTCATGTGTTTTCTTCTCACCAGGCGCTGCACCCTGATGACAAGTCGTACAAGTAGGGGCTGCACTATAATCAACACCGGCAACCCAGTCCTTTGAATCGAGATTCATTTCATCAATTTTGGCAGAGTAAACGATGCCATGCATAGATTCATTGTAGACTTCAACCTGAGGATGATCTGGCCCTATGTGGCATTTA
>LUTY01000792.1 GCA_001640045.1 Candidatus Thiomargarita nelsonii
CGGCATACGTCTGGGTACGCCTGCCATTACAACGCGCGGATTTGGCTCGGAGGAAATGCACTGCATCGCCGATATGATCGACAAGATGCTCAACAGCGAGCCTACGGATCGCACAATCCAAGAAGTACGAGAAGAAGTGGCTCGTTTGTGTCGCCTTCATCCCCAAATCGCTCATTAAAAGGTATATTTCATGACTTTAGCCACAATATCACAAGAAGCCACCGAACGTGCCCGGGTGCATTACAATAGCCAAAATGCTCAAAACCTATATGAAGTCATCATTGGTAGTGACACTTTGAACCTGGGAATATATGAAGATAATCCAGCACGTTCCATTGCAGAAGGCATGCACAAAACCACAGAATGGATGGCAGAAAACGTGCAAAACCTCAATGCCAATTTTCGTGTACTTGATATCGGATCGGGCTATGGGCCAGCAGCACGTTATTTAGCTGGAAAATACGGCTGTCACGTCACCTGTATCAACATTAGTGAAGAGCAAAATCAGAAAAATGAGGCGCTCAATCGCGAAAAAAACCTTGCCCATCTCATCGAGATTGCGTTTGGCAATTTTAAAGAGATGCCCTTTGATGATGCCAGTTTCGACTTGGCATGGTCCCAAGATGCCCTATTCCACACGGACGATCCTGGTAAAGTCTTAGAAGAAGCATACCGAATTCTTAAACCGGGCGGACAATTCTTGTTGATGGACATCTTGCAAGCAGACGATTGTCCTGATGGCGCTTTGCAAGAGGCACTTCAACGGGTAAATATCCACAATCCTCGCTTAGGCTCATTCCAATCTTACCAGAACCAGGCCGAAACCTTGGGCTTTGAATGCCTAAATGTGGTAGACAAATCCGAACAGTTGTTTATCCATTACGGTAAATTGGAACAGGCCGTCATTAATCATTACGACGAACTCAGCCAAAAATGCAACACGGATTTTTTGGAATCGACCAAGATTGGGTTATCCCACTGGGTAAAATCCGCCGAAAAAGGGCTGTTTAAATGGGGACTATTTCACTTTCGGCGTCCATAAAACAGTAATATTAAGAAAGGAACGATAATGACATCTTCAAATGTAAGAAAACCACGAATTGCTCTCATTGAACTTCCTAGTGTGATACTCATTGACCAAAATGGTAAAAACTGGGCTTTTCATTCTAATAACTGGCCATTAGTAAGCAAACAGGCTTTGATTCCCCAATTGCAAGCTGGTGGGTTTGATGTTGAACTAGTGAACTTAAAAGCTGGAAATGAAGAAGAGGTATATGGCCAGATTTCCTGGAATAATGGAACGCTTTTCAAATTACTCAAAGGCAACAAAATAAAAGATATCGATCCAGAGGCATATGATGCCTGGGGTATCACGGTTAATTTAACTGTCGAACGTGAAGCAGCCTGTATGGCTGTTAAACATCTGGCCAGTAAAGGGAAACCCGTAGTTGTGGGCGGATCCGATGCCCTAGCTGTACCAGAACCATACTTCCGAGCCGGGGCCACAGCTATTGTTCAGGATAAATCTGGAGCAGCAAATTGGGCGATTCTCGATTATGTACTGGGAAAAACACCCCGGGAAGATTTAACGGGAGTCTTGTTAAACACTGGCAAACAGTATCCCCTACGGAGACCACCAATGAATCTGCAGGAATGGCCCGTCCCTTCTGTAGATGTCATTAAAAAATGTCTGGGGACAGACTTTTCAGTTGAAGGGCTGAGGTTGAAAAATTCTTCATTATCCCCAAACAGTGCCATATTTCCAGATATTGGTTGTGATCGGAAATGTAATTTTTGCCAGACCCCAAATTATTCGCTCGGCTATAAAAAAATGTCTATTGAACGGATTTATGAATGGACACGGGCATCGAAAGAGGCAGGTGCCAAATCAATGAGTATCTGGTCAGACCAATTTTTGGCCCGGACTCTTTGGCCTGACGGACGAGAGGAAATTATGGAAATTATGCGGGGGCTCCAATTGATAGGAATGCCGTACACTTGGGGTAACGGACTTGAGCTCAGAAAAGCTACTCGGGGTCGTGGGTTTAAAAATAGTGATATGACTCCTGATGAAGAGCTGATTCAGCTACTTTGGGGCTGGGATGGTGAAAATGGGTGCGCCCATGCCTATATTCCGGCCGAGCGGCCCTTCGTAAATTGTGATGATTACAGCAAACTCATGCCTTGGCAGGAACATTGTGAATTGATCCGGGCGATTGTCCATACTGGCACACCTAGCATCTCCTATGGTGTGATTATCGGACTCCCCGATGATGATGATAAAGGTTTGTCAATATTGGAAGAAGCCATTATGAAACTTTGTTCCGATCTGATGGAAATTAATCCCAACCTAGCAATTGCCATAACTCCATTTGCCATTGCCCCATTACCCGGTACACCTCTGGAAGTTGATATTCGTCAATCCGGATTGCTTCGCTTTGATGATCCAACGGTACTTGGTAGTTTATGGACTTCTACGGCAAATACTAAATACATGGACTATACTCAGATTTCTGATTGGATAATTCGTCTGAACAAAATTGGTAATAGCAAGTTAGGACTTACACCTAACTTAACTTAGGAATGAAAATTCAATTTAACTAAATGGCATTGATTCAGGAAAGTGCCACACACCAGCGGTCAAGTTATTTACAGAACATTCCTTAGTATTAACAAGGTAACTACCGAAAAAAATTTATGAATCCTATGCAGATCGTACAAGCCCACCGTGATCATGTTTTTTATTCATGGGTAACCCAAAATAGCGTGAACAACCCCATCGTGATGGATCGTGCTGAGGGGGTGTATTTCTGGGACAAAAGCGGCAAACGCTATCTTGATTTTTCCAGCCAGTATGTCAATATGAATATCGGCCACGGTCACCCCAAAGTCATCGCTGCAATAAAAGATCAATCCGATAAACTCGCTTTCGCCCATCCCGGTATGGCTACAGAGATTAGAGCAGAGGCTGCAACTCAGTTGGCTAAAATGGCACCTGGAGATATGAGCAAAGTTTTTTTTACCCTTGGAGGGGCCGAAGCTGTTGAGAACGCCATAAAAATTGCTAAAATGGTCACCGGACGGCAAAAAATTGTCACCCGATATCGCAGCTATCACGGTGCTAGTTTTGGAGCCGCGACAGCCGGAGGTGATCCCAGACGTTTAGCCCACGATCCTGGCATCCCCGGCATTATCCGGGTTCATGATCCTTATGCTTACCGTTGCCCGTTTGGCTACGCGCCTAAAGGGAATCCACAAGTTTATATTGATCATGTCATCCAAACCATCGAGTTTGAAGGCCCAGAAAATGTGGCTGCAATCCTGATGGAGAGCATCACTGGCTTTAATGGTGTCATTATTCCCCCCGATGGATATTGGCAAGCCCTTCGGGAATACGCGGACAAACATGGCATTTTGCTGATCTGTGACGAGGTATTGACTGGTTTTGGGCGCACTGGGAAAATGTTCGCTATAGAGCATTATGGTGTCGTTCCTGATATTATGGCGATGGCTAAAGGACTTAGCTGCGGGTATGTTCC
>LUTY01000782.1 GCA_001640045.1 Candidatus Thiomargarita nelsonii
AGACGGGAACTGCCCGCTGCAACGCCGATATCCCATTCACCTTGTCCCGTGATTTCTGCTCCGAGTCCTAAAGACGATAAGTGTTGGACTATGCCCGGTTGTGGATTAGCCTTTAAAGAGTAAAATAGCTTGGCATTGTCCGGGAAAAGTTCTCGGTAAGTCGCCACCGCCTCATTTAGTGCGGATTCACTATAGAGATAGAGCGGTGTTGGTAAATTGTCTCGGTGTGCCGTGATATAGTCTAAAACTAGGCGCGTTTTTTGAGTCATCTATTTTATTTATGCTACAAACTTTTGATCAAGAGCTTATCGGCTTATCGTATCACGCGGAAATAAGTTCTTTGATACTAATTTCAAAAGATTCCCTTTCTTCATTTGAAGGATTATGCTTTTTTATAAAAGGGTTTTCAAGAAATTTGACCTGAATTTTATCTCTATGACTTAAAATCGTTTGACACTCTAATAGACGATAGTTAGAGAGAGCCTGACTTTCTTTAGCCTGTTTAAACAATTGGTAAAGTTCACAACTATCCGATATTTTCGTTTTGTCTTGGTTGTAAAATATAATACCTTTAAAATCAATGTATATCGTTGTACCACCGTAAGCTTTTTTAACATTGCTATGATTATTTATCGTCAGTAACATGTATAGCCTATTCATGGTACATCGATATTTGTCTTCAATGTCACAAAGTGTACTTTTTTTACGTTTGCCTTTATCAAGCTTTTTCGCTTGCAATGACGTTTTTAGTTCAATTAAGACGACGTTTAACCGATAGGTACTCTGATAGGCTTGAAGCATGAGTAAAGCAACTTCGGTAGTTCTACTTTTTGTCGATATACCTTCAATATCTTGTTCCAAGTTGATTTTCCAGATTTCTTTAATGGAAGAGATAGTCTCTAAGTCGGTAATAAAAATGCGTTGTAAATGACCTTGTCCTTGGGTACTGCCGCTAATTTCTATAGAAATATTCTCCAAATCAATTTGTTCAATAAAGCCTAACTGCTTTAGAGCCTTATGAAATTGTTCCCCAATCATAAAAGGCGGCTTTTTTCTATCCCGTTCATTATTGATCAGATACATTCTCATTGTCGTGTTCTTTCAAGTAAATGT
>LUTY01000783.1 GCA_001640045.1 Candidatus Thiomargarita nelsonii
TCCGCCGGAGAGATCGCCACCGCGTCGCCCTAACATGTCTTTTAATACCGGGAAAAGTTCAAAAATATCATCGGGAAGGTGGTGTAAACTGCGGGGTAAGGGGGCAAAACCAGTGCAGAGATTTTCTTCTACTGTCAGTAGTGGGAAAATTTCTCTACCTTGTGGCACGTAAGCGATGCCTAGCCGTGCCCGGGCTTGGGGAGAGAGACGAGAGATGTCTTGGTTTTCCCAAAATATGCTGCCGCTACGAATAGGCTGGTGACCGACAATGGCTCGCATCAGGCTGGTTTTGCCCACGCCGTTGCGCCCTAAAACGCAGGTAACAGCTCCTTGGTGCGCGGTGAGTGCGACGTTTCGCAGGATTTGGCTTGCGCCGTAAAATAAATCTATACCTTTGACTTGTAACATGAAAAATGTTAGCCTCCCCTTTGTGCAAGCAATAACTACAAGGATTAGTGCGGCTCTAAGGCCTAATGCGCTAAGTTTATTAGCAAAAATAAAGCCTGATGTGAAAACTCTTAGCATGGTGTGGAGTGCTAAACGCCTACTCCACCTAGTGTGGTAATTGGTTAGAAAGCTTTCTGAGGCTCGATCCAACTAGCAAAGAGTCAGTGCAAGGTCATAAAGCCTCAAAAGGGCAAACGTTGCAAATAAGGTTATATCTGTCGGTCGGTAAGTAGTAGGCCCTTGATGGGCCAAAAAGTACGAGCCTATACGAACTCGCGAATAGGAGTAAGTATAGCAGGGTGTACGGGTCGTAATCCGCCAGTGCACAATTACCCAAGCAGTACTCGATTAAGGGATGTGGCCTAAGTTTGCGTGTTAGACATGTTAAGGGAACGAGTAAAAACGATGTAATAGGCCACTTGCAGGATGGCAAGAGGGATGTCAAAGTTTAAAGGCATCTAGCGGCGGCATTGGGTAGGATGAGGTGATAAGCACCCGTCCATTGAAAAGCAGTACCATCCGATCAGCCAAATGCGCGACTTCTTCTATCGAATGGCTGACATAAAGTACCGATCAATTTCGCGTTGAATTGCATGGCATTCTGTTTTATGTCCGATATTGCTCACTATTGTTCTCCAAGCAGAAAGTGCGTGTAGGTTGGGGTTA
>LUTY01000784.1 GCA_001640045.1 Candidatus Thiomargarita nelsonii
AGTGACCGGAAATAATTTATCGCGGTGGAGATAAGCGCCAGCCATTGCAAAATGTTGGCCTTGACCCAACGGCCCGGCAGGGGATAGCAGACCAGGAATAGCACCGGAAAGGTGGCCTAGCAAACCCTCTTTTTCACGAAATCGTTTCATCATATCGTTCAGAGTGTAAATGCCCATTTCTTCAAGAGAGGCATCTAAGAACATAGATGAATAAAAACCTGGCGCATGATGACCCACTTCGGTGACAATATTAGTATGACCAAGCATCATCAATGCCGCATGGGCTTCAGCACTAGAGGCAAAACCGCCAGGATGGCCGGAGCCTTTCGAACCAGTCACTTGCAATGTGACATAACGCAATGCGTCTGCTCCCAATAGGGTTTGATAAGCCGCTTTATCATCACTAGCATCACTAATGGCACTTTGCCCTTCGCTAATTACAGCATCACTGGCATAAGTATCAAAATCAGGCCAAAGATCGCCAAAGTGCTGGATGCCTTCGCAAAAAGCTGGCAAATTATTGGGTTTTTCAGCAGCGTTTGTGCTCATGGTGATGGTCCTGCTCCTTTTGTTATTTTGTGATACATCATAATGTTGTGAAAAATGGTAAGTTTCTAAACTACCGCCTTGTGTTCTTCAAAATATGTGTCAGTTGAGATATCCACTAAATGTCAATGTCAATTTGAGGATGCGCCAAGATAAATCAAGGTAAATCAAGGTTATTACGACCTTACTTAAGCATATTGTTGGTTTTAACCACTAACTGATAATAAATAATTTTTTTATATGTCTCAAAAATAGTTTTATAGCTGTTTTTCGTCTGGTTATGGATTATCTGTAGCAAAAAGGCTCTAAATTAAGCAAGCATTTTATATTTTGCGAAATTAAACATCAAGTATTATTATTTAATAATAACAATTTCATTTAGAGAGTGAGACTGCTGATATGCGGGGTTGCCAAAACCCAGCATATCGGTAGCAACTTGGGTTATAATATGTTCCATTGTATTCTCTATGAACCTGAAATACCACCTAATACTGGCAACATTATCCGTTTGTGTGCCAATACTAATGTGCAATTGCATTTAATTCATCCGCTTGGGTTTGATTTGGA
>LUTY01000785.1 GCA_001640045.1 Candidatus Thiomargarita nelsonii
TTTTTTATATGGACGGGGAGCGGCAGATATGAAAGGCAGCCTTGCTGCAATCGTAACCGCCTGTGAGCGTTTTATGGCAGAGCATCCCCAACATAAGGGCTCAATAGCTTTTTTGCTGACTAGCGATGAAGAAGGGCAGGCGGTAGATGGAACTGTAAAGGTTATCAAATATTTACAAAAAAAAGGCGAGAAAATTGACTGGTGTTTAGTGGGTGAGCCATCAAGCGTGGAGCGTCTAGGTGATGTTGTGAAAAACGGGCGACGTGGCTCCTTATGTGGTCAATTGACTATACATGGTATCCAAGGTCATGTCGCCTACCCGCTTCGCGCCAATAATCCTATTCACGGCTTTGCCCCCCTATTAAAAACGCTGTGTGAAATCGAATGGGATCAAGGCAACGAGTTTTTTCCCCCCACGAGTTTTCAAGTGACCAACATCAATGGGGGCACTGGTGCTGATAATGTGATTCCTGGAGATTTAGAACTTTTATTTAATTTTCGTTACAGCACCGAAGTGACTCATACTCAATTGCAAGAACAAGTCACCAGCTTGTTAGACAAACATGGACTCAAATATAGCCTGACATGGCGACATTCAGGTTTACCTTTTCTCACCACGCCTGGAGATTTGCTAACAGCGACTCAAAAAGCGATTTTTGAAGTCTGTGGTTATGAGACGACCTTATCGACGGCAGGGGGTACGTCAGATGGACGATTTATTGCACCCACAGGCGCACAAGTGATTGAACTTGGACCAAACAATAGCACTATCCACAAAATCAATGAATGTATCAATGTTAAAGAACTTGATAGTTTGTCAATTATTTATCAGAGGCTTTTGGAAAAGTTGTTGATATAGGTTGAAAAAACTGATATGAATTTTCAAGAACATTATAAAGGCCGTTTTATCAACATGTTGCGTTGGCCCCAATTAGACCAATTATGGGACAAAGTGAAAGCGCAACCCAATGATTGGTACATTTACTTTGTGGGAGAAACGGTGCCAACTGCGCCCATCGATGCGACTGAGTTGAACCAATTTATCGAAGAAATTGACCAAAAATGTGATAGCATTACCACTTTATTATTTATTCAACTGGAGATACAACCACC
>LUTY01000786.1 GCA_001640045.1 Candidatus Thiomargarita nelsonii
TTTAGCATTGGCTAGTGAGACAACGGCAAAATCATCCACATGATGAAGTAATAGCCAAAGTTCAAAACAAGGTTTGCTTAGGGCAACATGAACGCCTCTTTGTTTAGCCTCATGGATGGCTTGGATAAAACCTTTGCGATGATGACCTTGTATGCAGTGATCGGTATCCAACAGCATCCATAATTCATCATATTCTTCATGCTCAAATTGCAGCAATCTCCCCAACACATACTGCGCCACTGATGAATTGTCTTGGGTTGGCACAACATGAACTTGCACTCGCGTGATATTGAAAAAGCTGAAATATTGTTTGGGAGCATAGGTATCATCACAAGCCACGATGAACAAACGGTCATCCCGAAAATCTGCGATATCCCGATCCAATGGTCTGGGTTTGCGTTGGATAAGGCTCATTTTGTTTTTTCCAGTAAATGTTCAAGATTACCCAAAAATGGAATCGCGCTAAAACGCCCCTGCAAATAATGTTTACGGATATCCAAATCTTTTCTGGGCTTAAAATCTGACAGAGAATATAGGTGTGTAGCCCCGTTTGTGCCTTTTTCCGCAAACCAGATTTCATCCCGGCGCAATAAATTTAAATCTAATAAATTAGATTCATGAGTTGTAACAATAATCTGGTGCTGTGCGTCAGATTTCAGGAAAAATTCCAAAAACTTCCACACTAACATCGGGTGCAGACTGCGGTCGATTTCATCAATAAAATACACCGCGTTGCTGTTGTGGTGCAGAGCGGGGATTAAATTCAGCAATCGGCGTGTGCCGTCTGATTCTTCGGATAAATCCAGACTGATTGATTTTTCCTTATGATGCTCAGTCTGAATCGTTAAACGGTAATAGTGGTTTTTATCGCTAATAAAGATTTCTTTATCTTTTCCAATCTGAACGAATGCTTTGCTCTTATCCAACAAACGAGAAACTAGGGATTCGGGCAATAAACTGTGCAACGCTTCTTCAGTTATTTCCTGTTTTTGCGTCTTGATTGCTTCTACACCTGTAGCTGATGCTTTAAGAAATGTCCCTGCAAATTCCCGAAACGCTGAATCATTGGCTAATTTAGTGCCAAGTGCTCCAAAGGATTCATCTGGTGCTATC
>LUTY01000787.1 GCA_001640045.1 Candidatus Thiomargarita nelsonii
GAAATTGAAGCCACCGATGGTAGTAAAATGTCATACCGTATCATCCCGGGCATGACATAGCGCCAAGAACTGCCAGTCGAATCTGTCTTGGTTACGATCCAATAACAGCAAGGGCTTGGCTTTCTTTGGTGATTTTGAGAGCAACTTCTTTAGCCAGTTCGGGCTGATTTTGATCATCAAAGATGAGTAACTCGACAGGACGACCATGAATACCGCCCTGCTGGTTAATTTGATCAAGATAGAGTTGAATGCCTTGCACCATTGCTTTGCCGTTGGCCTCACTTTTTCCGCTCATAGGTCCAGATACTGCGACATAAAGTGGCTCTTTTTCAGAAAAAAGACCACTCCTCCATGCAAAAATAGATGATGCGAGCAACAAGGTGACGACTAAAATAAATAGCCAATATTTTGCTTTCATAGTGATTGCCAATTCCTTCAATTTTCTAATGACCAATTACGAATGTGTTGACCCCCAAACTCTTTATGGTACCAACCTTTAACCCAAGATTTGACCATAAACGGCGTATTTTTAAAATAAAGAGGTACAATTGCCGCTTCTTTTTCAGTTAGGATTTTCTCCGCACGGCGATAAAGCTCTTTGCGTTCCACTGGGTTAGAAATTTGCCGCGCCTTATCTACCAGCTTGGCAAATTCATGGTTATTCCAACCAATCCAATTAATCCCTTTATCAGGATGAAAAACTTCATGCAGCCAGAAATCGGCATCGGGCTGTTTGGCGCACCAACTCATACGAAAAATATGCGGCGCGGTGGGGCCGCCTTTGAGGACTTTGAGGTAACGCTCCAAGTCAAACGCACGTACCTCAACATCGATATTTAAATAATGTTTTAGCATCGTTTTGACAGCTTTAGCCGTTTCAGAATGAAGTTCAGAGCTATTATGTACCAAAAACAATTGCGGAAAACTCTTACCCTCTGAATAACCAGCTTCCGCTAACCATGCCTTCGCAAAAATAGGATCAAAATAAATACCTACCTTTTCTGTTGGATCGACAGCACCCAAAACCGGTGGCCGGGTAAAAGTCATAGCGGGTAAATGTTCGGCCTTGATAACGACATCAATTAGCGTTTTTTTATCAATGGCAGCGGCAA
>LUTY01000788.1 GCA_001640045.1 Candidatus Thiomargarita nelsonii
ATGCGGTCCTTTGTAGGGGCAATCCCTTGTGGTTGCCCTTAACTTAATGGCATTGTGCTCACGACTACGCTGCGATTGACCCATGCCATCGCGGATAACTTTGCCTCCGCCAAATTTAACTTCCGTTGATTTTGCCATTGAAACCGTAAACGATTCGCGAGCCACTATATGTGATCAGCGTGACTTCCCGAGTTTGCCCCGGCTCAAAGCGTACTGCCGTGCCGGCGGGAATATCTAAACGACACCCTTTTGCCTTATCGCGGTCAAATTGTAAAGCGGCGTTGGTTTCAAAAAAATGATAATGGGAGCCCACTTGTACCGGTCTATCGCCGGTATTTGCAACTTGTAGCGTCGCCGTTTCGCGGCCCTCGTTAAGGACAATGTCGCCCTGTGCAACAATTATTTCACCAATCTTCATCACTCATTCACCTTATGGGATTATGGACGGTTACCAATTTTGTGCCGTCGGGAAAAGTCGCTTCTACTTGAATTTCGGGAATCATTTCGGGTATCCCCTCCATGACTTGTTCTCGTGTCAAGACTTGTGCCCCGTCACGCATCAGATCAGCCACACTTTTGCCATCGCGGGCACCTTCCAACACATAATCAGTAATTAAAGCGACGGCTTCGGGATGATTGAGTTTAACGCCTCGATCTAAACGGCGTTGTGCTACCATAGCCGCCATTGTGACGAACAATTTATCTTTTTCGCGGGGTGATAATTTCACCTTTTTTCCTCCTTTTTGTTACTTCTCCTTATTATTGGTTTTGACTTATCCCTGCTTATATCAAATCCCTGTAGTTATTGATCTTTCCCCGTCTGCACAAACTTTGGATGCACAGTGACACCCCTTGCATTATCAATGTAATCAGCCTCAAACCGTTGGCGATTTTTTTCATCAACGCTTTCAATAAATAAGACTAACCAAATTTCCGTCACCGATAATTCTTTGCCGTATTTTGCGGCTTGATCTAAGGCTTTTCGATAGCTCCGTTGATCGGCAAAACTTTTTAACTCTAATCCAAACAATTGCCCAGCATAACGTATTAATAAATCAATTTGCCCATTGCCAGTTGGAAATTCGGGATGAATTTGCGCCTCATAAGTGCGG
>LUTY01000789.1 GCA_001640045.1 Candidatus Thiomargarita nelsonii
CAAGAAAAACACACCATGTCCTCTTCTTCTCCGTTCCACACACCGACATGAGTCACTCATGTCATTGCAAACCATTTTCCGACAAGGGAAATCAGAAGGCGGAAAGTAGATAATGCGACCTTGTTTGAAACAAATGCGTTCAGTAATAACATCGGGAGATAATATGAGAATGGAAGAGGACATGGTGTGTTTTTCTTGATAAGGCAACTCACAAAAAATAATATACCAAGGGCAACCACAAGGGATTGCCCCTACCAGATTCGATGGTATGTAGGGGCAATCCCTTGTGGTTGCCCATTGTGGTATATTTATTTTTGGAAGTTGCCTAAGCTATTTAACATGAGGCGCAACTTTTTCAGACCTGCGGGCTTGCCAAACCCCCACAGATCAAAAATCAGGAGTGCAAGGCGTACCTTGCACGGAAAAGTGCAAGGTACGCCTTGCACTCCTGAGCTTAGTCTATCATGCACGACGGTTTTTTTTCTCGGTACCCTATAAAAATCGAATTATATGAATATTCTTAAATAAGAATATATTAACTTTACAATGTCGGATTCGCTCAGGAGTGCAAGGCGCACCTTGCACGAGCCCGCAAGGAGAGACAATGAATGAATTTATTTGGTCAATTCGCGTTTACTATGAAGACATTGATGCCGGTGGTATTGTCTATCATGCAAATTATTTGAAATTTATGGAACGTGCCCGCACTGAATGGTTGCGTGACATGGGGTTTGAACAAACGCAATTGAAACAGCAACATAATCTGATAATTGTGGTACGGAAAATTTCCATTGATTATTTTAAACCGGCATTATTCAATGACATATTGTATATTAAAACCCATATCACTCAACTGGGCAAAGCTAGCATGACAATGACACAAGAAGTGTTGCGCGACGCGGAGATTTTATGTACAGCAGTGGTTAAACTAGCAGCAATCAATGCTATCAACCAGCGCCCCCAAGCATTGCCACCGGACATTATCAAAGCATTACAACAACATTAATTAACTGATAACTGAAAAAATGGATGAATTATCATTAGTAAATTTAGTGCTTCAAGCCAGTTTGCTCGTGCAACTGGTGATGTTATTGTTATTTCTCATATCTC
>LUTY01000790.1 GCA_001640045.1 Candidatus Thiomargarita nelsonii
TTCCAATGCGACACGATTAGCTGCTGCACCGGCCGCATTGCCCCAAGGATGACCCAAGGTACCACCACCAAACTGTAATATAGCATCATCACCAAAAATACTGACAAGGGCAGGCATGTGCCAAACATGAATACCGCCAGAGGCGACAGGGAATACACCCGGCATAGAACCCCAATCTTGGTCAAACATAATGCCACGAGAACGATCTTCTTTGATATACTTATCACGCATCGTGTCAATCCAACCCAAAGTCGCGCCGCGATCACCTTCTAACTTACCGACAACCGTGCCAGAATGCAGGTGATCACCACCAGACAGACGCAACGCCTTGGTTAACACACGGAAGTGGATACCGTGATGCGGGTTACGGTCAATGACCGCATGCATGGCACGATGGATGTGCAATAACATGCCATTGTCACGGCAAAGAGTTATATCGTCAGTACCAAGAACAAAGTGGTCAACCGATTAAGCCAGCAGTAGTGGACAAAATTTATCAATCTACAAAAGGGCAGCCCGGATTGGTTTCATGGTTTGGAGAGCTGTTGACTGAAAAGTATAATCCCGGGGTGGATAAAACGCTTGATGAAGAAAATTGGGAACTTGTTTGGCATTTTGCCCGAACCAGAGAGCCTAATAATACCTTATTAAACATGATTGCCAAAGCAAAAGATTCGGCGTACCAAGATTTTTTGACGACATTGTTTACAACGTCAAATGTTCCCTTCTTTTTTCATCACCCTCTGCACAATTATCTTTATCTTCATGGTATTATTGAGCCAACTCTTGAAACGTCGCCAAGCGGTGAAAGGCAAGATGTTTGCCGTTTTACCTCTCCATTTGTTCAACGATGTCTTTATGATGCGCTAAGTCAGGAGATTATCGGCTCAGAAACGCCGATCCTCGCACTGGCACCTTTGGATGAACTCACCGATGTTTTTGGGGGCAACCACAAGGGATTGCCCCTACTTAATTTACCGGCTTTGCTGACAAGGTACAAAGACTATCTGGTTCGCCTTAAAGCGCAAGGTATTAATCCATGGAGCGATCAACCGCGCCGTAAAACCGATTTAAAGCTGACGGAGGCGGTTGGACAATTTCATCTTTTTA
>LUTY01000791.1 GCA_001640045.1 Candidatus Thiomargarita nelsonii
AAATTGTTGTTCACTAAAATTGACTGTTTCTTTATCGCGGCGCAAAAGCCGCCATAAGGCACGACTATGCCGACGAAACATATTTATTAGGCGTACAGGGTAATAAAGATAAATTTTTGGAGAATTTGGGGGGACGAGGTACAGTTCAGCCATTTCTTCTCGATAAGGAAAAAGCCTGTTCAAAACAATGCCGGCTTTCTCCGAAAGGTGTTTTGATTTCCAAAATTGTATGAGAACACTAGAGGGTGGCAAAATAATATCTTCAAACTTACCAAGAATTTCCTCCTTAGCCCAAGATTCCACTCGCGGATCGAAACTGGCAGGTTTGAGTTTTTCTAATACTTCGTTCGGTACATTGGCATCAAAACTCGTTTTGGCTAAATAAAGTGCCAGATAGATAGAATTGTTCGCGTCCCATTCGTGGCTACGAAGCTGTACTTGTTCCCAGTCTATGTTGTAGTGCCTGATAGTTTCCCAAATATCATAAAAAGGTCTTAGCCCAAATTGAAATATATGGTGAAATGCCGTGTGCAAACATAAGTGCAATAACAAATCCTCTGGAGATAAAACCAAAGTTTCGACTCCTGCAATCGTCGTAGCTTGGGCTCTTTTCCATAGTCCATCAACGTCTATTTTAAAGGGACTGGTTGGGTATTCAATCGTCCAGTGAATTTCAACCGCAGCGTTTGGTTTGATAAGAGCAGGCAGTTGGTGGAACTCTGCACAGACTTCTTCAATGTCAGTTTCTCTGGATGAACTGTAACCCATTTCCAGCAATTTTTTTTCTGCTGCGAATAAGTCGGTTTTTCTGATGAGGATATCCAAGTCATTCATCGATCGGAGAGCTATGTTGCTGTAGACTTTTTCCGCTAAATGTGCCCCCTTCAAGACGATAACGGGAATACCTGCCTGCTGTAAGGTTGACAGTATTTTTGAAAGTTCGTTGTAAAGATCAGTATTGATCCAAAGATTGGCGACATGGGCTGTTTTTAATTTCTTCATGAGCGGGGCGGGCACACCAAGATGTTTTAAGCGATGGTAAAGCAAAGGTGTCACACGATATTTTTCCGACGCTTGAAAAATGGAGTCCCAATTAGCTGTTGAGTTCAC
>LUTY01000803.1 GCA_001640045.1 Candidatus Thiomargarita nelsonii
GGAACGAGAAACATCCGGTTTGTTCTCGTTCCCACGCTCTGCGTGGGAATGCCTGCATCGACGCTCTGCGTCGAATTTATTATTGAATTTTCAGCACCATCTCTTCTATCCAATTTTCAGTCAATTCATTGATTTCTTTATAACTTTTACCATTTGAATCAATCACAGGGCCAATAACAACCTTAATAGTCCCCGGTCGTTTGACAAAACTTTTGGGCGGCCAGAATTTTCCAGAATTTACTGCCACTGGTACGACCGGATAACCACTCTGCGCCGCTAACATAGCCCCACCTACGCCATAGCGTTTTTTTTCACCCGGATTTACCCGCGTTCCTTCTGGAAATATCACTACCCAATTTCCTTCTGCTAAACGTTGTTTTCCCTGTTCAATAATTTTTTGCAGAGATTGACGGAGATTTTTACGATCAATAGCAATCGGTTGCAAACCAGCCAGAGACCAACCAAAAAAGGGTATTCGTAATAATTCACGTTTGACGAGCCAAACTTGCCTTGGCAAAATGACTTGAAAAACAATAGTTTCCCAGGCTGATTGGTGTTTACTCAACACAATCGCCGGTGTTGCGGGGAGATTTTCGAGCCCTTGAACTTGATAGTTCAGTTGGCAGGTTTTTTCCAGCCACCAGTTCGCAAAGCGTCCCCACTGACTCATCACTCGATAACGTTGTCTAAACGGTAACGGTAATAGCAGTATTCCTATGGGGGTAAAGACTAAAAGAGCCAGTGATATGCCTATATAAAATAAGAGAGAACGTAAAAATAGCATTTATCAGTTATCAGTTATCAGTTATTCCAAAAAATTATCAACAACAGCCGCCAAATCGTCATACACAGGAACATCCTCAAATCCTGCCATATTACCACTCAATGTCCGCAGTCCCTTGCCTGTCCGCACTAAGATCGGCTTTGCGCCAGCCGCTCTCGCCGCTTGTAAATCGCGCAGCGAATCTCCCACAGCCCACACATTCATTAAAGCAATACCTAAGCGCTTGGCAATGTCGTAAAATAAGCCGGGACGCGGTTTACGACATTGGCAATCCTCATTCGGGCTGTGTGGACAAAAGAAAATGGCTTCAATCGTGCCACCCATTTCAGACAATTCTTTGTACATTTTTTGATGGATTTGATGAAGTTCATCTAAAGTAAATAAGCCACGCCCCAAGCCAGATTGATTGGAGGCAACCACCACCCGATAGCCAGCTTGGTTGAGGCGAGAAATCGCTTCTAAGCTGCCCGGTATGGCTTTCCATTCGCAGGGGGATTTGATGTATTCATCAGAATCGTAGTTTATGACCCCATCTCTATCAAGTATTACTAATTTTGGCATATTTTTAGTTAAGGAGAATAATAAGGCAACTCGAAAATAATAATATACCAGTCAGGGCAACCATAAAGGATTGCCCCTACAATATTCATAAGGCATGTAGGGACAATCCCTTGTGGTTGCCCTGGTATATTATTATTTGGGTAGTCCATGGAAAGCAATGGAAGTTGCTCTAAATCGTCTCAAAATACTCATTTAAAAGTTCTGTTAATGACTGATAAATCCTTAACCAGAGTAATTTACTCGTTTTTTTTAATAATTTTTAAGCCCTGTTAACAATTATAGATAAGTCTTTGAATTTTAATACATTCACTCGTTTGTAAGGACTACCACTACGTCAATGCGCCTTGGATGGTGAGAGCTGCTGGCGGTGACGGCAGCGCTTTGTTAGCTATTGGCTCTTGTTGACACTAAATTAACTAACTCTTCAAACGCTTGCTTGCTTGGTAGCATGCTTTGAGGAATACTTAGCCTTCCGCCTTGGTAAAAAATCTGAAGGAACCTTTCTTTTTGTATTGACTGAATATTCATTTCTGTGATCTCAGAATATTTCACAGAAACTATTTTTTTACTTATTCCACTTTTAGGGGCTGAGATTTCGTTTTCTGTTATGATGATTTCCTTTTTTGTCGTTAAACCAATCATTAAGCCCAAGATTCCGAAAATAACAAAAAGACCTGAAGCAACGGTGAGACACCAATAAAATATGGTTGCACCTTCAACAGAGAACTCGATTATTTGATTTAATATCATACCTCTATCATTGGTTAGTGCAAGATGACCTAAACATAACATACAGACACAAAAAAATAGAATACCCAGTAAAGATACTACAATTTTTTGCTTGTATGGAAATCTAACTTCGTTCATGGAGTTTCCCCTCTCAAAGCCCTCGTTAGGCTTTTGTTCAAGACAGTTATTAGGCCAGGTGTGTTTGGGAATTTAACAAGTACACACTGAAATAATTACCTTGTTTTCAGAATTTGTCAAGTTGATTATCAGAAATTTAATTTAGAAAAAATGATGTGTGAGAACGATAGGCTAAGTAGTCACAAAAAATTCTCAAAAACACAAGCTGATAACTGGTAAGTCCGCAAATTTTACCACTTGCTAAATAAGGAGCATAATGTGATGATGAAAAAAGCTTTTTCGTGCCTTGTTATTACCTTGTTTACAGGCACACTCAACGCAGCCTCCCTAACTGACCTGCAAATTTCTGGGTTTAAGTTAGGTATATCGACAACTGATGCCCAAAAGATCAATCCTAAAGTGAGGCGTTTTTACGACAACGAGAGCAGCTTTAAGGAGTACTATCAGGGCTATGCCATTAGCGTCACCTTGATTGCAAAGCAAGACATCATTTACGGGATCGAGAAAATCTTCCATGTCAATGATCTCCTTAAAAGTGGAGAAGACCAAAAATGGGTTCGCGAGAAGGTCATTGCAATCTACGGTGAACCAACAACGACTCACTTGCAACAGGCTGGCAACGAGGCTTATTATTATCTTTGCTGGGGTCAATCCTGTCCAGATGATGCCTATTTCGAACGAAAAGATCCAGGTAAAGAACGAATTTTCGGTATAGTGATCGGCCCAAACTTAATTCGCTACAAGCATTATGATTTGGGGTTGATACAATCTGCACCAGAGAGTACTGAGGTTCGCCTGAAACCTCTACTTGACGGCCTCTAAGCAGCCCCAATTGCCATCAAAATGAGAGGAGAAGACATCCATGAAAATGAACACGAATATAATGGCAGTTGCTATTGCTGCCGCCATGCTGTCTATGCAGGTATCGGCTGACTGGATCAACCAGAATCGATTTAAGCTATACACGAATATACAGTGGAGCCCGACCAATGTATATGTATTCGTAGGAGATGGCATCTGGATCGGAGTACAAGAGGTGCGTGGTTTCCGTGAAAAGGCCGGTCCAGACTTGCTTAATGGTCGTGGCTTCATAGGTACACCGACCGATGATAAATATACCTTGCCTGGTGCTCCCCATGGGGCTCTCATCGGCAAGATCGCAACCGGCGAAGACGATCCAGAACCGGAGATTTTCCTTATTGGCAATCGGGCTCGCATACCGACGCGCAAAGAGGGTTATTTGTACCTGGGTGTGAATGACCAGATTGTCAATAAAAATGCAGCCTATGCCGACAACAAAGGGTTTATGCTTATTACAATTGACG
>LUTY01000793.1 GCA_001640045.1 Candidatus Thiomargarita nelsonii
AGAAATCAATGAAAAACGGTATCACCATCTTGTGATACCCACCTCGTTAGCAGAAGAAACGCAACAGCCTGAAAGTGAAACGGAGGCATTTTTCTTAGAATTAGCCAGCAAACTGAACACTCACCTTTATTGGGTAGAAGAAGAAGGCTATTTGATTTTTGCACAAATACCGCAACAGTTGTTTGATAGAGAACAAAACGTGGAGCACGTCCAGATTCAACAATGGTTGAAAGAGAAACAAAAGCAAGATATCCAATCGTCTTTGTTCTTTATATCAACGTCCATTTCCGATACACCACGTCAGCTTTACTACGCTTATTTACAAAGCTTGATTATGTTAGCGGAATTAGCGGATACAAAGATGGATCTATTTACTCTGCCATCAGCTCTGGAAGTCAACTTGCCAAAAACAGGCACTTATGGCATGCAACTGGATATCTCAGAGACTCGGTTATCTCTGGAATTCACCTTTGAAAACAATCCGTTGGAGTTTTTCCTCTCGACTGATAATATGGTGACTCTGGCAATCATAGGCATTGTCGCAGCCGTTGCGATTCCTGCTTATACTGACTATATGAAAAAAGCGAAAGTGAGTGAAGGACTACAGTTATTGACGGCTATCAAAGTACCTGCCATTGAGTTTTTTACTGTTTATGGTCGCCTACCAAATGTAGAAGAGATTGGCGTTGTGACAAGTGGTAAATACAGTCACAATCTTCGCTTGTTGGATACTCAAAATGGTTATTCAATCGAATTTCAAGAACCAGCCATTTCGGGTAAGTTAATACTGCTTTATAATGCACAAAACCAGACTTGGATATGTACACACGATGGCATGGATGAGAAATATCTGCCAAGTGTTTGCAGACTCATGTAGGTTTTTTGGAGTCCAAGATAAATCTTGGACTCCAACGAGGCTCAAGTTTTTGAGTGGTGAGTGAGTACAACGAATGGTCAACAACGAATAAAACCTTCAACAATATCTGGTTAATCGGTGCTATCAAGTCTGGGGTGATTGTTCGAACAATGCGCGATTTTTGGCAGCGTCTGAAGACTTTATAGCACTTACTTATGTTCTTGAATATTAATTTTTTTTATTCGTTGTTGAA
>LUTY01000794.1 GCA_001640045.1 Candidatus Thiomargarita nelsonii
GGAAGGCTTGCAAAAAGAATTAGTGAGTGCTGAATTTCATCGACTCGGATTCGGAGAAATTCACGCGATTTCTGCCGCCCACCGACGGGGTATTGATACTTTGATGGAAAAAGTTTTATCAGCCTTCCCTAAAATGCAGCCGGACAATTCTCCCGATGATACCAGTATAAAAGTCGCTATCATAGGTCGCCCCAATGTCGGTAAATCGACCCTGGTTAATCGCATGTTAGGCTACGAGCGTGTCATCACTTATGATCAACCGGGTACCACCCGCGATAGCATTTTTATCCCCTTTGAGCGCGAAGGGCAATTATATACATTGATAGACACCGCCGGGGTGAGACGACGCACTAAAGTTTATGAAACTATAGAAAAATTCAGCGTCATTAAGGCTTTACAAGCGATTGAAGCCGCCCATGTTGTGATTATGCTATTGGATGCCCGCGAAGGTATGACTGATCAAGATGCTAATTTACTCGGTAATGTCCTTGACGCTGGGCGAGCTTTAGTCATAGCCGTCAACAAATGGGATGGCTTAGATCAGTCTCAGCGGGAACAAGTGCGCTATAATTTGAGCAGAAAATTACATTTTATTGATTTTGCAAAAATTCACTATATTTCAGCATTGCATGGTAGCGGCGTAGGCAATTTATTTGGCTCAGTCAAAGCGGCTTGGTATGCTGCCCATCGACAAATCAAGACGCCCCGCTTAAACCAAATTTTGCAAGATGCTGTCATGGCACACCCACCGCCGCTGATACGTGGCAGACGGGTTAAATTGCGCTATGTACATCAAGGCGGACATAATCCACCGCTATTTGTCATTCATGGTAATCAAGTGAATTCGCTGCGGGGTGCTTATAAACGCTATTTAATCAATACGTTCCGAGAAGCCTTTGCTCTGGAAGGGACGCCGATAGGTTTGGAATTTAAACAGAGTGAAAATCCTTATGAAGGCCGTAAAAATACTTTGACGCCGCGCCAACGTAAAAAACGTCAACGTTTGATGCAGCATGTGAAGAAAAAGAAATAAAACCCTATAAAGCTAATGTAATTAATCTTGGACTCCAATATCCGTTTTCATTTAAGAATTGCACAGCTTGTATTT
>LUTY01000795.1 GCA_001640045.1 Candidatus Thiomargarita nelsonii
AGAAAAACGAGGCGATTTAGACAAAATCTTTGCCCTCTACCTAGAAAGCTTAGGTGGCACCTCGCAACTGGTCAAAATGAATCCCCGTTTTACAGTACGCTCCTTCAATGTCCAGCGGCTTGCCCGGCGACTGATAGAAGATGACACACCGTTTATCGCCTATCTAAAGGCAGAATTTTTCAAACCCGAAACCTTAGATATGCTTAAACGGTATCATATTAAATATAGTGAAAATATTAGCGAAGAAAACATAAAACAACAATTTGTGCTAGATTTGCTTTTAGACAAAACGCCCATCACTCAATCTATACATCACCGCCTATCGTCGGAAACCAAGCAATTACTACATGCCTACGATGGCGGAGAAAAACTGCCGCCGCGCCTCAAAAATCTCCTCGCAACAGATTTAAAAAATAAAATTCTGCGCGATCCCTCGTTTTGGAGAGAAAATGCTCAAACGCCACAAGGCGATGATTTGGTACGTTCAAATAGAAAACTACTAGAAGCCGCTTTAGGAGAACCAGCGCGACAGATTCCCAGCTTTAATGAAGTGCGGGAAACACTGCTTAAAGAATTCAATCAACTACTTGATAAAGATTTTCACCCTGAGCGCTTTCCCGACATTTTTACAGATTGCATATCGCAGCAAGAAGACACCGTTTGGAAAAATCGCCGCTGCCTTGAATTAGCATTTCCTCATGAAATTGAAAAAAGTTATGCACCCTATCGGGAAAGGCTACTGCATTTGATACAAGTTTTGCGTCAAGGCGCCTCCACCAAACAGGGCATTACCGACATCGTTGCCGCAAATCTAGGGATTGTCGGCAACGAGCCAGATGCGCTCGCGGCAAAGGCACAAATTGATATCGAAGAATTTTTGCCCAAGCAGACACCATTATTCACTGAACAGCTCAATTTTTATCAAACATTTACAATTAATAATAATAGTCTTGCAGCGCAAACCCCAGAATTCACGATCAAGACACTCGACAATATCACACTCGACAATATCAAGAAAAACGAGGCGATTTAGACAAAATCTTTGCCCTCTACCTAGAAAGCTTAGGTGGCACCTCGCAACTGGTCAAAATGAATCCCCGTTTTACAG
>LUTY01000796.1 GCA_001640045.1 Candidatus Thiomargarita nelsonii
GCTTGGCCTTTAGCCCACGACTTCACCACCTCCGGCGACGTGCGACAGGAATCCAAAAACACCAAATTCACGGGATTACCGGCAGAATTCATCGCTGCTAACACTTCATTCACCGCAAGGTTTTTTTTCGGCAGAGGATAAGTGGCATATAATGATTGGCTGGTGCCAATAGGAATTAAATAATTCTGGTTTTGGTATTGAATACCATGCCCAGAATAATAAAACAAACCAACGCCCAAGCGTTGAGATAAGATTTGATGAAATTCGCCAATTGCTTGTTTCATCTGGGCTAAGTCAAGATTGGTTCGCTCAATCACCTGAAAATCTAATTTTCGCAATACTTCTGCTAAGGCGCGTGCATCCCGAACCGGCGCACTCAATGGCCCTTCTTGATAGGCGGCATTACCAATCACTAAGGCAGTACGGGGCGTAGCAGAAAAAACAGATTGACTATAAGTTAGAATTAAGCCTAATAAAACACTAGTGATTAATTTCAACATTGATAAAATACTCCTCTAAGCGTAGCAAACGTAGGGTGCGCGTCCTACGCACCCTCAATCCATACACCATATTTCAAAGGTCCGGTACCCAGCCTACAAAATTTCTTAACTTAATGGCATTGAGCTATTGGTGAGGCGCTCAGCCACGCTATAGTCGTTAAAAATATTGATAAGATATAGTTGATTTTAGCAGGTAGGGTGGATATCGCCCAGATAGAGTCGCTAAAAACCTCAATAAATGATAACAATGTAGAAAAGGTTCTATATTGTTAGACTCAAGTGAAAAGTGAAAAATCTGAAAGATAACCAAACTATCCACTTTTCACTTTTAACTTCACTATATCATGGTTATTTTATCATTTAATAAAAAACAGTTGAACACTCAAATTTAATCGTGTATTCTTATGTTACAAATACATTCAAATCAAACTTGAGGTAAACAATGAGAGCACTTAAGACCAAAATTAAAGGTCTTAGGAAACAACAATTTAATCGACTTAAACAGCTAACGGGTAATGCAAAAAACCTTTACAACCAAGCTTTATGGACCTTAAAAGAAGCCTTTGAAGCGACGGGGTTGTATTACCCTTATCCACAAATGGATAAG
>LUTY01000797.1 GCA_001640045.1 Candidatus Thiomargarita nelsonii
TTCCACCCGGACAACTGCCCACTAAAATCAGTCCAGCTGCCAGAAGGGGCGGAAGCTGAAATGCCCAAGCTAATATCCAACCGAATAGGGGCATGAGCAAAAATTGCATCACGACACCAATAGCGACGACTATTGGCATTTTTAACACCCGCGAAAAATCGGCGACGCGGAGAGTCATCCCCATTGTGAACATGATGAAGCCCAACAATAACAGTATCCATTCAGATAAAGGGATAAACCATTGGGGAAAAATGGCAGCCAACAGGGCAAAAATAATCGCCAATACTGGAAAGGCATTGATTGTGAAAGTTTGCATCATCTTTTCGTGATTGAAGCTACAGTATCAATTAAGGGAGACATAAATTTCACAGGGGTTTGACTGTATTCCATTGGTGACAACTTGGACACTGCCAGTACAATTTTCGGGCTGTCAATCCGCAATGAGTGCATTTGTAGGCGGGTTGATTTTTCAACAATTGTGTACTCATTTCTTTCAATAATAACAAGTAATTGCGGCTGATGGTGTCCTTTTTGGATAAGGCTAAATCAAGCAGAAGATCAAGTCCATGTAGCGAGGGACGTGGGTTTTGTATTTTTTCTAAAATCAAATCAAATAATTGTGGTTCTCCGTCTTGCTGTTTGATAATATTTGCCAATGCCAACATGGGTCTGATACAACCATGATGCTCTAAGAGATGGCGCAAATAGTGCGTAAACTCTTGCGCTTGTCCAATTTCTTGGTAACAAGTTTGCAGAGGCGTGATTATCTCAGTAATGTAATCAGGGTCTTGTTGTTCCACCCGTTGGAAGGCGAGAATAGCTTGCTTGGGGTCTCCCCTTTCCAAGGCGAGTTGACCTTCCAATAAACTAGCACGGGCACAGTTGGGATCGGTTTTTAAGGCATTTTGTATGGCTTGTTGTGCTGCCTCACTTTGTCCATGTTGTTGATATTCTTCGGCTTGTTCACAGTAATATTGGGCAATTTCTGTATGCGTCGCTTCCGCGACTTGTTGTGCTGTGCGGATGGCTTTTTTCCAGTCATGTACTTGCTGGCGTTACAAATCAAACAGAATTATCACTTAGCTTGGAATAATCGCGGGATTGCGC
>LUTY01000798.1 GCA_001640045.1 Candidatus Thiomargarita nelsonii
TCAGAGAAACCGCACGGTAGTCAGCATTTGAATTTTGGGAGGGAGGCCTTATGTGCAGCAATTCTAATTGTCTTGCTTTTGGCAAAAAAAATGAGTCACGCGACAAAACCGATGACCTATAAATTTTATTAATGAGATGAGCCAAAGAAATGAGCTATCCATTTGTCGCTAAAATAAAGACATTAAGATTAAATGATTTGATCAAACATATACATAGCGTATTTGAGGGCTTGCCCGATTATCGATCTGGTGCTCCGCAAACGATATACAGTATCAAAGATGCCGCACTCAGTGCTTTTTCAGTCTTTTTCATGCAATGTCCATCATTTTTAGCCCATCAAAGGGATATGCAAGAAGAAAAAGGGATAAACAACGCCAAAAGCTTATTTTTTATAGAAAAGATTCCATCCGATAACTGGGTAAGGACACTGCTTGACCCTGTTCCCCCTGAGTCTATATTCCCAATTTTTGATTATATTTTCGAGAGACTAAAGCAAACCGGTTATTTAGAACAATATAAAAATATCAACGATAATCTCTTGATTCCTTTAGATGGAACGGGGTATTATTCATCCAATACCATCCACTGTGAAAAATGCAGTGTTAAACACCGAAAAAACGGAATAATCAATTATTCACATTCAGCCATTACTCCAGTTATTGTCTCGCCCGACAATAACATTGTCATTTCTCTAGAACCCGAGTTTATCGTTCCACAGGATGGTACTCAAAAACCGGATTGCGAAACGAAGTGGCGGGACGCCCAAATGCCGTTAGAAAATCTGATCAACCAGTAGATGACATTCTAAAACCGGATATGCCTGGTTATGATCCCTACAAATTTTTAGCATACGATGACGAAGAACATATTTTTCATGTCAATCCAGATATTGAAGATGAAAACACGGTTAAAAGAATTCAGTCTATGATAAAGGTATTAGGTTTGAACTATGGCACCATCAAAGATATGCGAACTGAATATCTCAATGAAAAAATAGAACTACTTGAATTAGGGATAGAAAAAGAGGCTTATCAATTTGTAACGGCCTTTGAAATGATCAAAGAAAAGCAAGCGTAGCGAGTTTTTTTTTGGTGGGTAATGAAAAA
>LUTY01000799.1 GCA_001640045.1 Candidatus Thiomargarita nelsonii
CCGATTGCATCATCCTGAAAACCAATGTGAAACTGAATGGGAAACAACCAATTAAGGTTGATTATGCCATGTATCCTAAGAAGGGCAAATGGAAGGTGTACAATGTCAGCGTTGGCGGTGTCAGTTTGGTAACCACTTATCGTAATGAGTTTAAAAACGATGTTAGAACCATAGGCATCAACGGCTTGATTAACAAAATCAAAAAACAAAATCGGAAAAAATCGTGAGCCAAATTATTGTGGAAGATGCCAACACTTGGCGGGTGTCAGGAGAGTTAAACTTTGCCACTGTTGGCGCATTATCAACTGAATTCACCCAACATGTTACTCCACCCAAAGTGGTGGACTTATGTGACGTTACCCGTACAGATAGTGCAGGATTAGCCTTATTGATTGAATGGCTTAAGCAAAGCAAAAAGGCGCCTATCACTTTTCGCAATATTCCTGCCCAAATGCTCAGTCTTGCCACCGTCAGCGGTGTGCAAGATATACTGAGTCAACTTTCATGACAGAACTCGATTGATTTTCAAAAATTGGATGTCCAAGATAAATCTTGGGCTCCTAGCCGATATATTTTTACCGGTTCAACCATCAGATGGACAATGTATGTTGATTGCCTTGTATACACCAAGTTTTTTGAAAAAACGCAGGTAAGATTGCGTATATTTATTTATTTTATACTGCCTCCCTAAAACCTTATGGTTGCTGTTAACTTCTCACAAGTGCATAAGCACTATGGCAATTTACAAGCCCTCCGTGGTGTCGATTTTGAAATACCCAAAGGCTGTTTTTTTGGTTTACTTGGACCGAACGGTGCGGGAAAATCTACTTTAATCAATATCATGGCAGGCTTAGTCCGCGCCACCCAAGGCAATGTGCGTATTTTGGGTTATGATGTGCGCCATCAGTGGCGACAGGCACGACATGCTTTGGGAGTTGTTCCCCAAGAATTAGTCATTGATCCGTTTTTCACTGTCAGTGAAATACTCCGACTACAATCAGGCTATTTTGGACATGGGCGGGAAAATCAACCCTGGCTTGATGAATTACTACAGACACTCAGCCTCAGCGATAAAGCGAATACCAATTCGCAACAACTCTCTGGCG
>LUTY01000800.1 GCA_001640045.1 Candidatus Thiomargarita nelsonii
GCTGACTTGATACCCTCTTGAATTAACAAGCGCATATTAGCATCGCCAACCGCTTGACATTTTTCTGAAAATATTTCATTAAGCTGAGCGATGCTATCATGTTCAAAGTCTCCAGTGGAAAAATGGAATAATGCCGGGGCCGATTTTCCACGTATTCGGTGCAATGCTCTTTTTATATTTTCATCATTAACACCTGCCACTTGATCGAGGTATGCCATCGCTTTATCATAAATACGATCAATTTTTATGCTTGGGCTTAGATTTTCATCATTGAAAATGGTAGAAACCCAAGGAAGTTGCGGATCTTTATAAAAGCTGTGCCCTAGCATGAGCATTAAACTGATATACATACACACATCACGCTCGGATGTCAAGCCATGAACTTCAGCCTGTTCAATGCCATAGCGGATAATTTCACGGGTTTTGGTTTCACCATGAATTTCACAGTTCTTTGGAAAATTTTTTTCCAGATACGCAAACATCTCATTTTCAAAATTTCTGAGAGCAACCTGCTCAAAGGCTTCTATCTGTTCTTTTCTAATTTGCAACATAATCAATATATTATTCTAAATAAATACCGTAAAAAAAATAATGAATACATCCAAAATTTCAAGATATTGTTCATCTTATTAAGGAACAATTCTATTAATATCGGTGCGTAGGACGCGCCCTACGCTTGCTTTTTCAAAAAGCTCTGTACTTTAACTCGATGATCAAGTTTTTTTGCTCGCTGTGGTGAGTACAACTAATGTAGGACAACGAATAAAAACCTTCAAGATTCAAAAACATCCGGCAATTTTTAAATAAAAATAATAATATACCAAGGGTAAACCTGATAGGGTATGCCCCGATCGTACTTATATGTACCTTACACGTCGTTTATTGACTGGCATCACAATCCACTAAAATAAGCCAATCTTCTTTTTCAGCACGAGACAGAACGCCAAGTAGCCGCAAGTCGTGAGAAACCAGTCTAACCGGTAAAAATACTGATGCTGCCACCCCGAGTGCCGCTGCAATGTCCATAATTCCACTGTTAGGTTGATCAAGAAAACCATCAAATAATTTTTTCATCATCTCATTTTTAGGGGTAAAATGACGATCAA
>LUTY01000801.1 GCA_001640045.1 Candidatus Thiomargarita nelsonii
GGCAACTGTTTTTTCAAGTGATTTTGAGTTAATAACACCGGTGTCGCACTGTCTTCCAACATATAATTAATCCGAGCCATTGGATAACTGGGGTCAATCGGCACATAAGCACCACCGGCCTTCAAAATACCCAACAACCCAATTACCATTTCAATTGAACGCTCAACACAAATTCCGACTAATACTTCCGGTTTGACACCCAAAGTCATCAAATAATGTGCTACCTGATTAGCTTTTTTATTCAGTTCCTCATAGCTCAATACTTGAGTTTCAAAAACCACTGCGATATTTTCAGGCGTTTTTTCGACTTGCTGTTCAAACAAGTCAACAATCGTTTGGTTCTTTGGAAAATCAGTAACGGTGTCATTCCAAGCTTGTAATTGGTGAACTTCTTGTTCAGTCATGATGGGCAAGGTATAGATGGGTGACACGCTGTCCTTTAATATCGCTTCTAATATTGTGACAAAACGTGCTTGTAAAGCTTTGATGTCATTTGTATTGAAATAAGTCAAGTTAAAAACAAAATCAAATTTAACATCGGCTTTTTTGTGAAAATCTCGCACAAATATCATCAATGGGATTTGTTCCCAAGGATGTAACATGGCCGTGAAGTAACTTTCTATGGTGTCAAAGCTGGCATCATAATCATGATTTTCATACGACAGGTTAATATCAAACAATTGCGAACGTTCCAGCCCCAAACCCACCGCCCGATTGATTTCACTCACTGGGAATCGTTGATGACGATAATTAGCTTTGAGAGTTTTGTTAATCTGTCGCAATAATTCGGCAAAACTTAAATCTTTGCCAAAGTTAAACAGAGTTGGACTCACCCCGGTAAACAAGCCAGCCGTTTTTTTGAAATTGGCATTGGCACGGTTCAGCACAGGCAGTCCAATAGCAAAGTCATCGCGCTCAGCAGTGCGAGTGAAATAAACATAAAATGCGCCCAGTAGCAAATGGAATAGGCTGGCTTTATGCTGTTTTGCTAATTCGTTCAAACGATTATAAAAATCTCTTGGTAAATAAAGAACTTCGCAGCCACTGCCAATCATTTTGTCCTTGTAATGGGAACGATAGCGTGGATTAAACAAAGGCTCAGGTGG
>LUTY01000802.1 GCA_001640045.1 Candidatus Thiomargarita nelsonii
GTATGAATATTGTAGGGGCAATCCCACGCGCAAGCCCAGAAAGTTGCACATCGCATTAATTTTATTAAATGTGACAAAGTAGAATTATTGACCTATTTTATAGGTTTATTCTATCACAATTAATTGAGGGCAATAGAGATGTCATCACTCAATCATATCATGCTTGCAGCCAGTTTTATGGCTGTTTTAGGTATAACCCTAGCAATGGTATTGGCAATTGCCAATCGTTATTTGTACGTTCATGAAGATCCACGTATTGATAACGTGGAAGGATTATTACCTCATGCCAATTGTGGGGCTTGTGGCACACCGGGTTGTCGGCCTTTTGCTGAGGAATTGGTGGATGGGCGTAAAAACCCAGGAGAATGCACGGTTAATTCTCCTGAAATGAATCAGGAAATTGCCGATTTTCTTCAAGTGGATGTGACAGTGCGTGAAAAAAAGGTGGCGCGTTTGGCTTGTTCTGGTGGGAGTCATGTCGCTTATACCCGTGCTCATTATGAAGGTTTGAAAAGTTGTCGTGCTGCTGCATTGGTTTCCGGTGGTGGTAAAGGTTGTACTTGGGCTTGTTTAGGCTTAGGAGATTGCAAGACGGTATGTGATTTTGATGCCATCCAGATGAATAAATTTAGTTTACCAGTTGTTGATGAAGACAAGTGTACTGCTTGTGGCAGTTGTATTGAGGTTTGTCCTAAAGATTTATTTTCTTTACAACCGATCAGTCACCGTTTATGGGTGAGCTGTAATAATCGAGATAACACGACTGAAAGTGAGGCACATTGTGAGGTGGCTTGCAATGGATGTGGGCGTTGCATGATGGATGCCCCCGAAGGCTTGATCACAATTCAAGACTATTTAGCCTCTATTGATTATACGAAAAATGCCTTGGCTTCAAAAATTGCCATAGAGCGTTGTCCGACTGGGGCAATTATTTGGAGAGATAAGCAACAAGGTGTCATTAAAGGGCTTGATGCGAAAAAAATTGTTAGAAAAGAGCCGTTACGACGAGTAATGGAACCATTGCCACGCGCCTAATCTTTTAGTGGTTTCGGGAAATCCGCTCCGCTCCATTCCCGAAACAACGAAGGTTTCGGGAAATCAGCTC
>LUTY01000814.1 GCA_001640045.1 Candidatus Thiomargarita nelsonii
AGCCTCTGATCATTTTTGGCCGTGAGCGCTTTGAGCGGCAAGGCGGCTGTTTGGTATTCGGGATCGGTGTATATAATTCCAGCGATGGCTTTGCCCTCATATTTCTGCTGTAGACATCCTTGGAATACTTCAATCGCTAATCTATAGCGAATAAATTTGTCAGAATATCCTTGAAACTCAATAAAAACTGGCGAATCGAAGCTCAACAGCAAAGGTATTCCTTCGAGATCAGGCTCAAAAAGTTTTTCTTTGAGATTCACGGAGCGAAATTGATACCGCTCTGCCTTTTTCGGGGGAACTCCGAGTAGCTTTAAAATACTGCTGCCGCTCACCGTCATCAGTTGTAAAAATGCTTCATCGGTTCCACGCTCTATGGTTTTTTTAGCTGTTTTCATTTTTGGGTAGTGCCCCGTTGGTGGTAATGTCAAGATACAATGCCAGTGATTTGGTAACAAAACACCACCGTCCATTTTAAAAGGCAAAGTTTGTCGGATTCTTTTAATCCCTTGGAGCAATGCTTGTCGAAATTCATGACATGTTAAATCAATACGTTTTCTGTCTCGCACATTGATCGTCAAAAAATAAGTGGCACAGGCTAACGAACACGACGGTAATTTTACATCGTCTCTTCCCAAAAAAATGTAGGGTGCGTACTTTGCCCCGTCATCGGCACCATTTAAAATCATTAATGGTGCTGTGCGTGATTAAGAGTGCGTAGGACGCACCCACCTCAAAATATTTCAAACAGGCTCATCGAGGTTCGATTGGTTAAGTCCTCTTTTGGGGTAAATTGAGGTGATATTGTGCGCTCACTGTTTGCGCGATTTTTTGCAATTTTTCCAAGTATTCGGCTTGGGTTAATTGGCTATCTTCCTGACGGCATTGTTCTTTCCATTTTCTCACCTCAAGTAAAGAAGGATCTTCTGGATATTTATTCATTATTAGAAACCTCCATTGGCGTAATGAGTTCTAGTCGCTTGGAATAGCCTTCTGTTAGGTTGACACCGTTAATCTTTTCCATCTTTCTCAAATTAGCTAAGTGTTTTAAATTCCAACTGATGAGCGCGTCTAATTCATAAACACTCGCCACCGCAGCATGTTTAGAATCAGCGACTGCACGAGTCGGCAAAACCTCTTGCGCTAAATATTTTTCAGCTAAGTTTAATATGGTCTGATTAATTTCTAATTTTTGAGGCTGGTATTCAGCAATTAAACCAAGTAGTAATTCCCTTTTTTTCTCAGATGCTTTAGCAATCTCTTCAAACACAATGTCTGAAATAAAGATGTCATACGCGCCTTGTTTCACTTGTTCAAAAAACTGCAAAGTCGCAGCTTGTTTTTCTGGTGCATCGTCAGCAAAATAGAAATTCCAAGTAGAAGTTTCCAGATAAAGTTTGATGAGTTTGCTCATGTTGACTCCATTCTGTGAGTGAAAACAATTTTTCCATATATAAATAAATATAATTTATGGATATCATATTAATTAANGCCAGCAAGCGTAGGGTGCGTCCCACGCACCTTAATTAATAGATATGTGTAGCAAGCGTAGGGTGCGTCCCACGCACCTTAATTAATAGATATGTGTAGGGTGCGTCCTACGCACCTTACACATATAGATTTTCATAAAAATGATTAGCTTGAAAAACCTCCGAGGTTTTGAAAACCTAGAAGGTTTAGGGCCAAAATCTTTATCTGAACGCCTATAGATATGTGTAGGGTGCATCCTACGCACCATTAATCTCAGGAAAGGGAACGTTTTGGGGATGCCCCCCTTACCACCTATCAGTTTTGTACAAGTCATTGAATATCAAATACAACCCCTAGTACAGCGGATTTACGGAAAAAACGGATTAATTCTTAGAAAATCAGGGTTTTAAATCCGTTTATACCGTTAATCAGTTGTACTAGGTTTGACAAACTGATAGGTGGTAAGGGATGCCCCCTACGCTGATTGATACAATTTTTCAATCATAATATAATGAATTTATGGATTAATCAGAATACACTTTTTCGATTATGGATAATTGTTTATTATATCGTTCAATGAAAATAAATGCTAACGGTTTGCCGGTGGTGGGTGCAACAGCTAGAACTCTGGGAATCAGAGAGGGCATTGATATTTTAGTCATGGAGGGTCAAGTCAAACCAAATACCGGCGGTATGTCTGTTAGTCCACCGCCACCCTCTAACCTTCCAACTCACCGTCGCCCGGCTAAGTTTGGTGGAACGGGTAAAGATCCGCTATGGGAAATCAACGTAAATTGTTTAAGTGTTTTTCAACTTCAATATCGACCCGATCCACATCAACCCAATAAACATGGATTCATTGAACCTATAACAGAAATGCCGCTTGAAGAATATCAACAGGCAATAGTAGCAACTCTGCATGAGTGGACTTTGACAGGTCATCAAAAATGAGCGATAAACTATCCGTTTTAACAGAGGCTTTACAAAAAAGTAGCCCAATAGAAAAATTGGAGCAAATCGTTAAAGATTTACTGGGTAAAGGATACTCGAAAGAGAATATTCTAGCCGAATTTGAATATTTCCGTGAAACAACGACGGACGAAGACTATGAAGATGTTGTATTAGAAGTGATGGATTTTATCACTGGATGGTGTAGTCCCCATAAGCGTCTTGATACAGCTTATACCTTCACTGAAACCAATGATAATGAACTAAGCTATTTTATTATTCACCAACTGGAAGTGATTGAAAAAGCGATTGAGCAATTTCATCACTATTTGGAGCAAAAACACTTCAATCTTCAAGAAGCTGAACAACTCCTTGGGAATACCAGAATAGTCGGAAAACTGAATCAGAGACAATTAGCGTTATTAGAACAAGTGTTAAAAAATTCTCAGATGATGAAATCATTTTAGCTAGCCTAACGGGTGCGTACTCCGCACAAATAAAGTCGTACCATTAATTTAATTACTTTATTTGTGCCCATTAGCCGCAGGGAATAAACTATGTCAAATTACCGTCGTGTTCGTTAGTCTACGCCACTTATTTTTTGACGATCAATTTGCGAGACAGAAAACGCATTGATTTAACCTGAATTTCGACAAGCATTGCTCCAAGGGATTAAAAGAACTCGACAAACTTTGCCTTTTAAAATGGATGGTGGTGTTTTGTTACAGGTAAACCGGCATTGTATATTGACATTACCACCTTCTGGATGCTAATTTTTCTGTACGAGGGGCTATCATTAAACGTCCAGTCGTTGTTGCGGTGAATTATACAACGGGTGAGGAAATACAGACAACTAAGAATTTAGAAACAAAAATGATACAAAAAGAACAAAAAGCCGCAGGAATAATACTAGCTCTTGGCAAAGCTGAACTCAATGCCTTTCGACAAAAAATTGGCGTTTTGGCTGATGACATACATACCATTGGGGTTACAAAAACTGATATACTTGGTTTGCAGAATATAACGTTTGAGGGTGCGTCACCTAAAGTGAGGAAATTGGCTGGCTTACCAGATGCGACACCTGGTCCGATAAAGTCACC
>LUTY01000804.1 GCA_001640045.1 Candidatus Thiomargarita nelsonii
GATAGCACTGAGACTGGCTATAAACTCCGGGCCAATCCTTTCCGTGGCACTTGGCTCTAGTCATCCCCAAACGTCTTTATCCTTAAACGCGCCTACTGCTGAGATTGAATGGGAAAATGGGAGCCGGCTGGCATTTCGGGTCATAGGTTTTGACAATGGCTTTGGGCAGCTTGGGCATGGTACGCCTTTACGTTCCTCTTTACAGTTGATCGGATTGGTACTCTCTGAGGAAGTGAGCGATTGGTTTGCGAATCGGCCCTATCTTGATACTGAGCGGCATTTGTTGGTTTATCAGCGGCAACCTTCGATGACGGATGAAGGTTTCTTGCATATGCTATTCAATCATAAGCTAGGGCCGCTGAGCGATGATCAGTTTACCAAGGGGATTTTTCCCCCTTTTGCTTGTGTTGTACGACCTACAAGCTTGAATAATTTTACATTTTTGCAGCAAGTGCTTTCTTTTATACCCCACATAGCGGGGTGGAGCGCATTTAATTATATAAACCAGCCCCTCAGTTTGATTACAACCAAAAACGAACAATCGCTTATCCTAAACAAGGAATGGATTGCACAAAAGCCCGTTATTTTGCCCAATTATTTGACCGACTTAGCGCAGCGGCTCAAGATTAAACGCAGTTTTAAGATAAACGATTTTCCGAAACTGCTTGAACATCTAACTCAAGAAGGTGAGCAGGGAGTGGCTGACACGATTGAGGCTGTTGTCAAAGAGGATCGAGAGCAACTTATCCTCGTCCCAGGCTTGGTTAAATATTACGAGCAACAGCTATTTTGTCGCGCTGTGGAATACGCTTACGAGTATCCAGATAACGGTGACAACAATATCCTGATTGATGCCATTGCCGAGCTAACCCCCTTGGACAGCCATTCTAGCCAATCGTGGCCAACACATCGGATTACTGGTAATTTTGAGGCTTGGCTAGAAGATCGTGCCGAATACTTGAAATTTTCCAGTTCTGGCGATTGGATTGCAATGAATGATAAAGGCGAGCCTGATGATAAGCGTTCTTTGGTGGCTCAAGTTGTGATGCCAACCGTACCGACTGAAAACCATGACGGCATTTATGTGCGTCACCAGCCCGGCGA
>LUTY01000805.1 GCA_001640045.1 Candidatus Thiomargarita nelsonii
GCCTGATAGTTCAGCTATTGAGATCATATTGGAAAAAGATCGCTACCAACGTGGTGAATCGTTTCAGGTGAGCCTGCGAGAGCATCTCAATTGGGGCTATGATCTGTATGCTGCGGTGGTGTTGCCTGATGGACAGTTTGTCGCTCTTTCTGGGGAAAACGAATTTGCCCCGCTCAACCAGCCCGAAAAATGGTCAGCGTTAAGGAATCAGGGGAGTCCCTTGAGCCTACTGCAATTAACTTTGCCTGAGAATTTGGCGACTGGTGAATATTGTTTTTATGGGATTCTGTCTCCGAAAAATGGAGCGGTTTTGGAAGATATACCTCAGTGGGTGTGGACGGTGCGGTGTTTTGAAGTGTTTTAAGCTCAAGCGTCTCCACCTGTTCAGGGAGAGTCTGTAATTTAAAAATCCTATTTCGGAAAGCAAATAGGATTTTTTTGTGGCAATTTTTTGACGACTGATTTAGGAACACTATACCTCCCTTATTTTATGATATGATAGTAAATCCCTGTAAAACTTTTAAAAGGAGTCAATTATGAGACATTTTTGCTCTTATGGACCAGTCAATTGTAAGGCGCATTTTTGTGTCCAACGCAAAGCACTGATTGCGACTGGGGTTCAGCAGCTCATTGGTAGCCCTGAGGAAGAAAGTGGTCATTACTTTACAATTTGGGCACCACGTCAAACGGGCAAAACCTGGCTGATGAGACAACTAGAACAAGCCATAGAACAGCAATACCCGGAAAAATTTACCCTTTTGAATTTCTCACTGGGCGCATTGAGAGGGATGAACTTTACTTCTGAAAACTCTGAATTTCCCGAGTTCTTTGGTGAGCTACTTGAAGAAAGTTTACCCGGTGAGCCTTTCGTCAATAGTTGGAAAAAATTCCGTCAATTATTTTCAAAAAAGAAAGGATTATGGGATCGTCCGCTCATCCTATTGATAGATGAGGTGGATACCCTTCCACTCGCTTTGATAGACTTGATGGTTGCACAATTTCGGGAGTTGTATCTTAACCGTAAAAACAACTGGCTGCACGGACTCGCACTGGTTGGCGTTCGAGCGGTACTGGGTATTGAAAGTCAACGGGGTTCTCCATTC
>LUTY01000806.1 GCA_001640045.1 Candidatus Thiomargarita nelsonii
AACGGCTAAACTCAATGTGTTTGCTTGTGAACCGGAATGGGGCGCGTTGGCAAAAGAGCTGGGCGGCAATGCGCTCAGGATTTATACCGCCACCACTGGAAAACAAGATCCGCATCATATTCAAGCTCGTCCCAGTTTATTGGCTAAAGCGCGGCGTGCTGATTTATTGATCTGCACCGGGGCTGAGTTGGAAATCGGCTGGTTGCCTATTTTGTTACGAAAGACGGGCAATCCAAGGCCTGATCACGGTATTTGTTAAAGCGAATGACCACCAAACTTTCATCAGCTGTGGGAATATCGCGTGCAATAAAGGGGTTAGAGGTATCTACCAAGCCCACCCGTTGAAAGTTAATATGGCTATGCGTAAATTGCGGCGTGATGTATTCCACATAATCAGGCATACGCCGCAAAATGGTATGAGTTACCGCTTCAGCGGAATAGCCACGCTCTCCAACATCACGACTGATTTTCTGTATCCACTCCAGATTAACACTGGGCACCACGCCAATTAACAAATCTACCCATTGCGCCACATTCACTTGTGAAGTGACAACCCCACCATGTAAGCCTTCATAAAACAGCAAATCGGTGTCAGACTCAATGTCCTCCCACGGAGTAAAAGTACCCGGATTCTGATTATAGGGCAGCGCTTCTTCTTCATTGTGCAAATATTTACGGATTTGTCCTGTGCCGGTTTCAGAGTATCGGTGAAATAAATCTTCAAGTTTCTCAAAAATATTGGCATCTGGGCCAAAGTGACTGATATTTCTACCTTCTTTGTCAGCCTCCTCAACCGCTTTTTTCATCGCCAGACGATCGTAGCGATGGAAACTATCACCTTCAATAATCGCCGGCTTGTATCCACCACGGCGAAAAATCTCCTCAAAGGCTTTTTTTACAGTGCTTGTCCCTGCACCGGATGAGCCTGTAATGGCAATAACGGGATGTTTTTCTGACATTCATTTTCTCCTAGTCCAAGATAAATCTTGGACTCCTACCAGTTTAACGAAAATACAAGACAGCCTTGCTTGGCAATTCTCCCAATCATTTCACCTACCATATCTAGCTACTTTCCCTCAATTATCCCCCTGTTTTACGGGCAA
>LUTY01000807.1 GCA_001640045.1 Candidatus Thiomargarita nelsonii
TATGGATAACACGCGCAATTCCATTAGGCACTTGGCAGGTAGGAGATGAGGCGGTTTTCATAAAAGGTTGGGGCGGTTTGATGGAACACTATCTAGGAATAGCGACGATTGGGGATAGTACCATTGCGATTTTAGCTGTTTTGGCACTTTTTATTACTCCAGATGGTGAAAAATATGAGGATGGGAAACAGCATGGTCTTTTGGATTGGAAACATGCGTCGCAAATTCCTTGGGGTATATTGTTGTTATTTGCGGGTGGATTGCTCATTGCTAAAGGTTTTGTTGAATCAGGACTGACTCAGGTTTTGGGCAATCAGTTAGTCTTATTAGCGGATTTACCGCTTTGGTTAATTATTGGGGTTATCTGTTTGACAGTGACCTTTTTGACAGAAATTACCAGTAATACAGCCACAGCCAATGTATTGCTTCCTATTTTAGGGGGTGCCTCTTTGTCATTGAATTTGGAAAATCCTTTGATCTTAATGGTGCCGGCAACCATTAGTGCCAGTTTTGCTTTTATGTTGCCGGTTGCTACGCCGCCATAATAGCGTTGGCTAATTTCAACATCTTCACCACTATTGATGGTCAGTGTCATCAATTGTTGGCTGATTTGTTTGACATTATCATAGACAATACTACTTTGAATAATATCGTCTCCCACAACACTTGATAACAACACCTCCAATTGTTCTTGGTTTATAAATAAACCTTTTTCGCTAAGTTCTTGGGCAAACTGGTTTTTGAGTTTACCAATCTCCTCATAGTTTCTCTGAATCTGTTCATTCAGTTGCTCAATTTTGGCATCATAATCTTCGACCGTCTTAAGCCAGGTTGATCGGACAGGGGCACTGACTTGCTTTTGGCGATATTCAGAAATGCTTTGTTTCATTTCTCGAATTTGTCTTTCAAGAACCCGGATACGTTGTCTCGTCTGATCAGTGTTAGAAAGACTGAGAATCGCAACAGCTTCATCAAGCAAATCATTGATGTCGCTCTTATTATCCTTTTTATCTCTCATTATCCAAGCAGAGTCTGGTAGCGATTCCTGTTCTTCTTCAAGGTGTAAAACATTTTCAAGCGTCGGTGTCACCTCGTTCCAAACT
>LUTY01000808.1 GCA_001640045.1 Candidatus Thiomargarita nelsonii
GTTGCATTGCGATATTCCCGCCTCTGATGCGTCTGGCGTTGTGAAAGCGTTGATGGATGAATTGCATGATGAATTCATCACTGAAAACATGCCTAATCGGGTACATATGTCCACCTCTTGCTGTCAAATCAACTGTGGTGGACAAGCCGACATTGCCATTAATATCCAACACACTAAACCGCCCAAGATTAACCATGATTTGGTCGCCAATGTGTGTGAACGTCCCACCGTTGTCGCACGGTGTCCGGTAGCTGCCATCCGTCCGGCACTGATTAATGGCAAACCCTCGTTGGAAGTGGATGAGAAAAAATGTATCTGCTGTGGGGCCTGTTTTCCGCCCTGTCCACCTATGCAAATCAATGATCCAGAAAATTCCAAGCTCGCCATTTGGGTCGGTGGTAAAAACTCCAATGCCCGCAGTAAGCCGACTTTCCATAAATTGGTCGCCGCTGGTATTCCTAACAATCCTCCCCGCTGGCCTGAAGTCGCTACCATTATCAAAAAAATCCTGCATGTGTATAAAGAAGATGCCAGAGATTGGGAACGTTTGTCTGACTGGGTAGATAGAATAGGTTGGCCTCGTTTCTTTGAATTAACTGAGCTGCCATTTACCAAGTACCATATTGACAATTGGCACGGCGCACGGCGCAGCTTGAATGCATCAACGCATATCCGTTTTTAATCTAAACATAGAGAGCACAGAGGGACACCAATGTAACTCTGTGACTTCTGTGTTTATTACTAAAAAAGGGGAGAAACCATACAATGAAGTTTGGTATTTTGGTCAATGAAGGCCCGTATCAACATCAAGCCTCTGATTCTGCTTATCAGTTTACTAAAGCAGTTTTAGATAAAGGACATGAAATTTTTCGTGTCTTTTTCTATCACGATGGGGTTAATAATGGGTCGCGCTTAACGGTGCCACCGCAAGATGATCGTCATATTGTTAACCGTTGGTCGGACTTAGCTAAAGCACATAACCTTGATTTAGTTGTGTGTATCGCCGCCGCGCAACGGCGCGGTATGTTAGATGAGAATGAAGCCAAACGCCAAGGCAAAGATAGTAATAATCTCGCGGAAGGATTTCGCATCTCTGGGTTAGG
>LUTY01000809.1 GCA_001640045.1 Candidatus Thiomargarita nelsonii
CCAAGATTTATCTTGGACTATATGCTAAAATTAGCCCAAGATAAATCTTGGACTCCTATTTAAAATAAAATAGTATGGGTAAACTAAACTTTAAAGAAGGCAAAAAATACACATTTAGTGATTATTTTGATTTCAACAATCCACCGGAAGAAATAGCTAATGAATTTGGTTATGAGTTTGATACGCAGGCTATTGATTTTTCCTTAGCAAATGAGCCTCCGGTAAGTGAAATAAAAAAGTTACAAGAGATTTTTTATGAAAATCTACCTAAAATCACCCTAAACATGGCGAAAAGAGATTTCATGATTGCTCCACTATTATGGGAGATAATTCGTCATGTCAAAGCCAAAATCAATGTGGAGTATCCGATAGAAATTGATGACAAATTAGGTGGTTTACTAGATTATCTTGTACACTCAGAGCAGGAAATAATTATAATTGAAGCTAAAAAAGGTGATCTAGACAAAGGATTTAATCAACTGATAACTGAATTGATTGCGATGGATAAATATCAAGGCGACAATGAATCACTAGAATTTTTGTATGGTGCTGTGAGTATTGGAGAGCTTTGGCGTTTTGGTATTTTAAATAGAAAAGCCAAAAATATTTTGAGGGATTTACATACATATCGTGTGCCAGAAGATATTGAAGCTATTTTTTCAATTATTGTAGGTATATTACAAAAAGCCTAATTCTACTTTGTCACATTTAAAAAAATCAATGGCTTGTAGGGTGGATACGCAAAGTACCCTACGAAAATTTTATGACGTTGCCCACCAGAACCCTTTTCTCGTTCCCACGCTCATACACAAGTGGCGCCTAGCCTTGTTATTACTATAGCAGCCCTAATATTTATTTAAGTTGACAAAAACCGATAAAACTATGAGAAACAAACCATGGAAAATGAGATATTATTTTATATAGGACAGCTTGTTTATCACAAAAAGTTTAATTATCGGGGAGTGATCATTGATGTTGATCCCCATTTTATGCTCACAGAACAGTGGTATCAAACGATGGCGAAAAGCCAACCGCCCAAAGATCAACCTTGGTATCACGTCTTAGTGCATAATTCACCCCAACAAACTTATGTGGCGCAACGC
>LUTY01000810.1 GCA_001640045.1 Candidatus Thiomargarita nelsonii
TATTAAGCAAAATTCCATACATGTAGGGTGGCGGCCGCAGAGCGTATCCACCTTATTAATATATATATAAGTTTTGGTGGATACTACATGGTCGGCACGATATGGCATTGATCCTACGCGAGCTTAATCCAAAAGTTCTAGCCTAAATTCCATACAGCGTTTTTTAATCCGTTCCCCAGCACCCGGCGAGACAAGAATCCCTTGCACTTCTTTGTCCTGATTTTGAAGTCGTACTAATTCAATCTTCATGCCAAACAGGTCAACATCATCAATGTTGGCGGTTGCTTTCACTTCAAACACGGTCAGTTTGCCATTTTCTGCAATCAAATCGATCTCTGTACCATAATTTTTTCTAAATACCAGTCCTTCAACATCCATCAATTCTTGACGTAATCGGATCGATTCTGGTTTGATATTGGGATTTTTTAAGCCGTAACGCAATGCAATCGCAAATAAATCTTCAAGCGTTTGCCCTTTTTCTGTTCCCAGATTGCCTGTGATGACTTTTAACCACGCATCAAACCCTGTCATTTTTTCTAGGATCTGTTTTTGACCCGATTCCAGTTTGATCACACGACGTTTAAGTTCAAGGTGATCTTGATGGACTTGATCAAACCGCTGATCGACTTGATCAAACCGCTGATTCATTTCCTCGCGTAGTAAGTCCACACGTTGCTCAACCTGCTCAATACGCTGCTCCATTTGCTCAAGCCGCCGATTCATTTCTTCGCCCAGCAAATCTATTCGGCGATTGGTTTGCTCTAATTGCCGACTGGTTTCTTCTCGTTGTAGTTTGATTTGCCGACTGGTTTCTTCTCGTTGTAGTTTGATTTGCCGACTGGTTTCTTCTCGTTGTAGTTTGATTTCTTTCAACAAGCTAGCAAACTCGTCTCGACGTGGAAATTGACGGGCGATGATACCTTCTATAGCGGTAATGACTTCAGGTTCTTCGCGCAGCAGTTGCGGCAAAATAGTCAATACTTCTTCTCGAATGTGACTCAAGTCTTTTTTTGCGACTTTCATATTAAGCTCCAATCATTGTCATCCATCAAAGATTATGATCTTAAACTATTTAAATGCGATATGCCACTTTATTTTCCCAA
>LUTY01000811.1 GCA_001640045.1 Candidatus Thiomargarita nelsonii
TGCAGGACGCGGAGCGTCCAAGCAGGCATTCCTTTGCCCCGCGTGGGAACGAGAAAAATCTGACTGTCATTTCGACGAGAGGAGAAATCTGACTGTCATTTCGACGAGAGGAGAAATCTGACTGTCATTTCGACAATAGGAGAAATCTTTGCTGGTTTTAAGATTTCTCCTCTCGTCGAAATGACACATACATTCTGTATAACGATGAGCGTGGGAACGAGAAAAAACCATCATGAACAAAAAAATACTACTTATGTTATCCAACCCCCGTTGGCTATTCGCAATAGGCGTTGGATTATTAGCATTACATCCTCTAATCTGGCTTATCAATACTTGGATTAGTCCAGCTTACCAATCCAATGGATTTTTAGTCATGTTATTAGTAGCGGGGCTCTTTTTGTGGAGTGTGACTAGTCGTCGGGATGTCCCATGATAACTGAAACTAAAATCGCCTTAATTTTACTCAGTTTAACGGCTTTAGTCCGTTTAGTTGGGCAAATCTTAGGAGTCAATGTGATTGGCGCATTCGCTTTAGTTGTCGATGTGTATGCGCTTGCATTATTATTCGGATTGCAACATCGACAGCGTGCCGTTTCTCCTTTTTGGTTAGCGGTTTTATTTGGTTTTGCCTTACCCTTTGAACATGTCATGCAACACACCATGGGTTATGCTTTACAACATGTTTCTGCGGCAGGCGCCTGCCAGATTTTAAATTTGGGCACCTCACCCGTGCAATGTGAAGGCGTGAGAATTTTGTTAGCAGGAAAAGATGTTCTTGTGGATTTACCTTGTTCAGGTGCTAGGGGACTCTTTTTATTGTTTATTCTCTTTAGTGCTTTGGCTGCCATTACTCGTCCAACTTGGTTTTATGCCAGCATTGGCATTGCGATAACGCTAATCGCGGCTTTTATTGTCAATGTCATCAGAATTGTTTTGTTAGCCATTGGATTGGGTGAGATTGATGTTATGGCATCACCGATCCATGATTTGATTGGGTTGACAGCATTAGGAATCGGCATAATACCTATCCTTTTGTGGGCGATGAAGAGCATAGTCGCCATGACGAGCATGACGGGTCAAACAACGCCGACGCGACAAATAA
>LUTY01000812.1 GCA_001640045.1 Candidatus Thiomargarita nelsonii
GTGGGCATTGATACCTATCAATATGTTAGCCCATTAAGGGGCAGTAAAACCGATGTTGAAGAAATGGTGCAATTTATACAAAAAGTGTGGAACTATCAACCTCACCAAATTCTTACTCTAGTCGATGAGCAAGCCACTCGTAAAAATATTCTTAAAGCCATTGATAATTGGCTGATTAAAGGCACTCAGCCTGGGGATAGAGTGTTTTTTTTCTACAGTGGACATGGTTATTACATTTGGGATGATAATGGTGATGAAAGTGATGGGTATGATGAAGCCTTGTGTCCCGTCGAAACCAAAATCACAAGTGAGACGATGATTCGTGATGATGAGATTGTGGCCCGTTTGCAACGTTTAAAAGGGCGACAAGTGATGGTGGTTATTGATGCCTACCGTTCAGGCGGCATGACAGATGGCTTACCGGGGAAAGTACCTGATATGATTGCTTACAGTGCGGTCGCTGCTAACCAAGTGGCTTTGGTGGATACCGAAAACCCCTATCGTGGGGTATTTACCCACCGCTTTATCCAAGGTGTCGAAAAAAAACGGGCTGATAGTAATCACGATGGGCAAGTTACCCATGCTGAATTGTTAGATTACGTCCGCCGTGAATCACAAGCTTATTGTGACAGACACAAACAGCAATGCACGGCTGGAGTACTCACTCCACAATTAGAAGCCAGATCAGAGATGTTAGATAAAAAGTTGGATTTTTATCCTGAAACGGCCCATCAACCAACCCAACACGCTTTAGTTGTGGGGATCAACCAATATCAACGTCGTCTACTGAACTTAAAAGGTGCCGTCAATGATGCTAAATTGTTAAGGGATACTTTGCGCCGTAGTCCGGTGCAACTTCCTGATAAACGAGTTTTACTAGATGCGCGTGCCACCCGATCCGCTTTCATTCAGGCTTGGCAAGACATGGTAAAACAAGCCAAGCCAGGGGACACATTAATATTAACTTACGCAGGAAACAGTAAGCAGCAACCAGACACTGCTCCTCTTGATGAAAAAGATAATAAAGATGAAATCCTGATATTCCATGACTTTAATCCCAAGCACCCGACTCAAGGACGCATCACCGATGATGAATTGTATA
>LUTY01000813.1 GCA_001640045.1 Candidatus Thiomargarita nelsonii
TAAATAATAGGGAGCAGGTAATTTTTTAGACAACACGTTTGGTGAAAAAACCTTTAATAAGTACTTTGTATAGTACTTAAAAATTGCTATTTTTGTTATTTTTTTTAGTTAATAAGTATAGTGAACATCCTAAAAGATAGGACCAGAGTAGAAGCTACATTTGAAATAAAAAATACAGTTGGAAATGTTCATGTCGTCCTGTCTATGGGAACGTTCACTACACTTATTCAAATACGGAGAAAGAGGAATATGATTGAATCTTACACCCATTGGGTAATTCGTTGGCGCTATTTAGTAATCCTAGTCATCCTAGCACTGGTGTTTTGGGCGGGAAGTGGTGTCCGTTTTCTACAGTTCAAGAACGATCACCGTATGTATTTCGGCAAGGAAAATCCCCAGCTTATTGCCTTTGAAAGCCTACAGAACACCTATGCTAAGGATGACAACGTTCTGTTTGTGGTGGCCCCAAAGGATGGTCGCGTATTTACGCCTGAGGTACTGGCATCGGTGGAGAAACTCACCAATGCTGCTTGGCAAATTCCCTATGTGAGGCGCGTTGATTCCATCACCAATTTCCAACATTCATGGGCCGAGGGGGATCATCTGAGAATAGATGACTTGGTGCGAAACGCAGCAGATTTAACGACAGAAAACTTGCAACGTATACAGGAAATCGCCCTCAATGAACCCTTGCTGGTTAACAGTCTGATTTCCCCAATGGGCCATGTGACCGGCATCAACGTCACTGTGCAACCGCCCGGTATAAACCAGAATACTGAGGTACCAGAGGTAACCGATTTTGCCCGTCGATTGGCGAAAGAAATGCTTTCGGAAAATCCTAACTTGGAGATATATCTTACCGGAGCACTTATGATGGACATTACCTTTACTGAAGCCTCTGTGCAGGATATCACTACCTTGATACCCATAATGTTCCTAGTGTTGCTCATTATTCTGGGTCTGTTACTGCACACCTTCAGTGGGATCATTGTCACTTTGCTGATCATTTTCCTGTCAATCATCCCGGCCATGGGTTTGGCCGGATGGTTAGGTATTGACTTATCTCCCTCCTCCAGCATTGCCCCCAACATCATTATGATC
>LUTY01000916.1 GCA_001640045.1 Candidatus Thiomargarita nelsonii
TGCTGCAAAGGTTTCAGCTACCTTACGAATAAAATCAGATGCAATCGCCTGCGATAGATATTCTCTTATCTTCACGCCACATATTCCTTCCACCAAAGCGCAAAATTCAATAAATACCACACTTGTGGCCCTTTTCCCCGCTCAATGAGCCGCATAACTTCTGCTTTATCTAAAAAATCGGTTTTATCACAAAATGTACTGAGTTCTTGGCGTGTTTGCTCACCCAGCTTATCAAAAAACCATTCGTACACTGGCACACCAAAGCCTTGCTTTTTCCTATCTATCAGTTCATCCGGTATTAAGCCACGCACAGACTTTTTAAGAATATATTTGAGCGTACCGTTTCTAGTTTTGAGTGAAGTGGGTATGCTCATTGCTAATTCTACAAACTTATGATCCAAAAAAGGCACACGCCCTTCAAGGCTGACTCCCATACTCATTTTATCGACACGCATCAACAAAAGCTCTGGGAGACGGAGATTAAGATCAAGATAACTCATCCAGTTAAGATGAGAGGTATCCCACGCATTTTCTTCAAAACGCTTCCGAATGGGTTTAAGTGCCTCCCATGAGGTGTAGTCTGAAAACTGTCCACGTAAACGCGGGGATAACAAACGCTGTTTTTGAATTTCAGTGAATGCCTCCGCACCACCCCAAAAGATGGGTTGATTGAGTGAACCACGACGCAGCCATTCATAAGGAGAACTATGACTTTTACCGATAGCTTGTAAACCTATCATGCCTAATTTCTTAAATAAATTAGGAAACGGTAAATTAATGTAATTTTGTAGGTTCAGTGCTTTTTTCCAGCCAGGATAACCCCAGAATAATTCATCCGCACCTTCGCCGACTTGACAAACGATAACACCATTATCACGCGCCAGCTTAGAAACGTAGTACACTGGGACGCATACTGGATCAGCAATTGGCTCATCCTGCAAATGTACCATCTGGGGAAGAAAATCCATCAGATCATCAATGTTGAGCAATCGTTCATGGTATTCCGCACTGACTTCATCTGCCATCTTACGAGCATAGTGCAACTCATTCTGATAGCTTTTATATTCTCCCTGATATCCAATGGAAAAAGTTTTGACCGTTTTTCCTTCACCTTCCGAAAACCGGGCGGCGTTGGTGCTGGAATCGATCCCACCGGAAAGAAATACGCCGACCGGTACATCGCTGACTTTACGCAATTTGACTGCTGTTCGTAACTCTGCCAAAATGCGTTCTGCAATTTCAGCTTCAGATACCCCGGTAAGCGGAGTTGTATGTTCCCAAACCTCCCAGTAACGGTTTTCCCGAATATCACCATTTTCTTTGATACGCAACCATGTACCACCGGGTATTTTTTTAATGCCATCAAATAATGTATTTGGAGCCGGCGTGGTCAAAAAAGAAAGGTAATGATAAAAAGCCTCTTCATTGACTGTCCGTTTCTGAGCTGTATCTTGCAACAGTGCTTTTATCTCAGAGGCAAAGGTAATACGTCCATTGTGAACACTGTAATATAAGGGTTTAATACCTATACGATCACGAATCAACCACAATTCTCGTTTTTTAGCATCCCATAATGCAATCGCAAACATGCCTCTGAACTTATGAACACAATCAATCCCCCACTGTTCAAAGGCATGAAGAATTACCTCCGTATCAGAATGGTCTGTTTTCCACTGGTGTCCACCCAACTTATTTAGCTCTTGACGAATTTCAGTATGGTTATAAATTTCACCATTAAAACTTACCCACAACGTTGCATCCTCATTACACATTGGCTGAGTGGCAGCGTTGGAGAGGTCAATAATAGATAAACGACGATGCCCTAACCCCACGCGCCCATCACTTGAAACATAAGTACCTGCGCCATCTGGTCCACGGTGAGTCATGGTGTCACGCATTTTGGTGATATAGGGTTCCGTTATAATAAAACGACTGTTTTTAAAGGCTAGAGCCCCAATGATACCGCACATTAAATACTATTATCTCTTTTGTATGAATAAATGAGAAACATAGTGGCTATAAAAAATAGACTTATTAGCACTATCGGAAGTAAAGCCACAAAAAAGAAATTAAGGTTGTTAAAAAAATGCATATGTTCGTTTCTCTGACCTAATTCTTTTTCTATCTGCACATAATATTTTGTTCCCATCCAATATCTAAAGGGTGGCAATTTATGCCAAAATTTTTTCGCAGGTTCCAAAATAAGAACATTGTTATATAGGGAGAGATAATGCATATAATACTTATCCAAGCGTGCAGGATAAGCGACTTCTCCGTGGAATATGGGTTTTATCTCATTGAAATTGCCATCAAGCAATGCTCGATGAATATCTTGGGCACCGACTAAGTGTCCATCTCTTTCAAAAGTCACATTAAATGTCGGATCAAATATAACCCAACGACCATTCACTAGGATTTCAATAATTGCATGAGCCGAATATCTATCTCCTAATGTCCTAAGTAATCCCACACGTCGCACTGTAAATTTTTTTGCAGCTAGGATACTCGCAAAAATTTCGGCCATCCCTGAACATGCTAAACCTTTCCCTTTTTGCACATGTTCAAAAAGAGATACTGCATCCCAAGGGGGATTAAGCTCAACTTTATTGACCTTATTCATTAAAGACGACATTAGGGTCAAAGGTTCACTTTCTGGAAAAAATTGGACCCAGTATGATAAATCTGTTTTTTCATACTGGGGTTTTACTACTTGAAGGTCATTGACGAATTGGAAACGCGCAGCTAAACCTTTTTCTTTTAGCAACCAAAAGACATAAGCATCTATAGTTGCCACTACAAGTACTATGACTATAATGCGCCATCCGATTGATTTTAGGCGATAAGTATTTTTTTTAAGAATATTATTCACTTTTTTTTTCCTCAACTTCAAAGGCAATCTCCATAGCTTGCACCTGCTGCCACAATGGAATAGGCCACTCTCCACCCTGCTTAATCGCTTGAGCAAACATTTCCAATTCTTGCTTTTGCCCTTTATCCATCGTTTTGCTTTGAATGCCTTTGGCTTTGACACCAACAATATCCAATTTATGATAGTCATTCATCACCAATACTTTACCATCCACATAAACTTCCATTTGTTCTTTAAGAATTAGTTCCCAAAGCAGTCTAAGCATGGTTATAAATTTCACCATTAAAGCTTACCCACAACGTTGCATCCTCATTACACATTGGCTGAGTGGCAGCGTCGGCAATTAGCCCTTGTTTCAAATTCGCATCATCATAAATTAACGGCAAAGCCTTTTGATAATATTTTCTGGCCGTTTGACGATCACTTTTTAGCAAATAAATATGTCCTAAATTAATGGACCAAGCAAGGTTTTGCGGTTCTTTTTGGTGTGCTTTCTCAGTAAGAGTTTGGGCTTCATCAAATTTTCCTTGAGTGATTAATATCCATCCCAAACGGCCGTAAGCACCAGCATGTCCTTGTTTTGCTGCTTTGCGAAACCACTTGGTGGCTGAGATGTCATTTTGAGTGACTCCTTTGCCCTTAAAGTACATCACGCCTAAGTTGTATTGTGCCTCAGCATCTCCCTGTTCCGCTTTTTCAAGTACAGTGGACGCGGCTGAGGGGACCACAAGTTCGTCATCCGTCTCAGCTAATTCTGGCGACTCTTCTTGATTCTCAGCAGAGACAACGAAAGTATCTTGGTCTATCTGGGCTTCTTCAACTAGCAATTGTTGAGAATCTTGACTTTTAGCTAATTTGAGCTGCTCGAAAGCTGACCGAATCCACTCTAATTCACTTTGACAAGCTTTCACCTGCCAACCCTTTTCTATAAACAATTCAAAATCGGCGATTGGTCCTTGTTCAAAGCTCGCGTCATCTGGAATTAAAGGTAATGCCTCTTGATAATACCTTCTGGCCGTTTGACGATCACCTTTTAGCAAATAAATATGTCCTAAGTTAATGGTCCAAGCAAACACCTGTGGTTGTTTTTGGTGCGCTTTCTCAGTAAGACTTTGAGCCTCATCAAATTTTCCTTGAGTGATTAATAACCACCCCAAACTGCCGTAAGCACCAGCATGTCCTTGTTCCGCCGCTTTGCGATACCATTTGGCTGCTTCAATATCATTTTGAGTGACTCCTTTGCCCTTGAGGTACATCACGCCTAAGTTGTATTGGGCTTGAGCATTTCCCTGTTGGGCCGCTTTGCGAAACCAGTTGGCGGCTTCAATGTCATTCTGAGTGACTCCTTTGCCAAGGTAGTACATCACGCCTAACTCGTTTTGCGCGTAAGCCTGCCCCTGTTCAGCCGCCTTGTGAATCCACTTGGCGGCTTCAATGTTATTTTGAGTGACTCCGTCGCCATTGAGGTACATCACGCCTAAGTTGTATTGCGCTTGAGCATCTCCTTGTTCAGCCGCCTTACGAATCCACTTAGCAGCTTCAATGTAATTTTGAGTGACTCCGTCACCGGTTAAATACATCCAACCTAAGTTAAATTGCGCCTCAGCATCTCCCCGCTCCGCCTTTTCAACTATCGCCTGAAAGGACGTCGCTTGAGATGAGGGACTCACAACTTCTTCTTGATTCTCAGCAGAAACAACGAAAGTAATTAAACCTAAAACAAATGCAATAAACCATTTTTTAAATCTCATCATAATATCCTCTCTCCATCAAAGGAAAAAAAAGGTTAAAGGTCAAATTGATGATCATGGGCGGCGGCACCATTAAAACCAATGAGCACGCCTGCATGTTGAATCGTGCCGATGTCAGGATAGACTAATTTGGCACCCACGATACCCACATCATTCCACGCCATTAATTCTAACATAGCTTCCAGCCATTCTGCTTCCACAATCTCAATATCATTGTTCAGAAACAGCAGCATTGAGCCTGTCGCCTGTTTCACAGCTTTATTGTTTAATAAGGAAAAATTGAAGGCACCTGATTGTTTGACGATTAGGACACCCATCGCTTGTAATTCCTCAAAATAGGCAAGCGTATCTGTACAGGTGGAATCATTATCAACAATCACAAATTCCAGTTCAACGCCTTTAGGAATGCGGGTTTTCCTATTGATAGACTCAATACATGTTTTCAACAAGTCAACTCTGTCCCTAGTCGGAATGATAATGGAAACCTTTGTGGGAGAAATTTTGTGGCGTACTCGAAAGAAGTTAAAAGCCTGCCCTTCCGCTGCCCAAGCTTCCGTTTCATCGAACCCCTTCATCCGTAAATGTTGATTAATCGCAGCCAGTGAATTGCTCATCACCTTTTCTGCCTGGCTATGTCCCCACTGGTAAAGCACTTTGGGAAGATGGTAAAAATCTTGTGTCGTGGCCGCAACCCGCAACAATAAATCGTAATCCTGGCTCACTTGAAGATTTTCCGCAAAACCGCCTGCTTTGAGAACAACTTCGCGGCGAAAGAGGGTCAGATGAATAATATAGGGATGGCTTAGGAGAAAATGATAATCAAAGTCGGGCCTGAATTCACAGCGAATCATTTGCCCATTTTCGTCAACCAGCATTTCATCTGAATAAATGACATCGGGCTGTTTTTGCAAAATCACCAGGGCGATTTCAAATAATGCCTGTGGTTCCAAACGATCATCGTGATCAACCACACACAGATAGAGCCCTTCTGCGGCTTCCACGCCGGTTTGAGAGGCACTACTGACTCCCTGATTTTCAAGGTGCTGTACCAAATGAAACCGCGCATCTTGTTTACACCATTGCCTAGCAACTTCCAGATGTGCTGTCGTAGGCGACGCATCGTCAACAATAATACATTCCCAGTGTGGGTAAGTTTGCTCATGCAGGCTTGACAGCAGTTCTTCCAGCCATTCAGGATGGCTATTGAATGTGGGGATGATAACGGAAATCAAAGGTGGAGCCTGCCATTCCTGTAATTGGCGTCGCTGCGCTTCCAGTTGATATTTATTACAGCGATTGAGTTCATACCATTTATGATATGTTTCTGAATCTGGGAGCGTTAAACGCGGTATAGCATCACTATCCTCCCGAGTTGCTGCCAATTGGATGTTTTGTCGAGGTGTCACATAAACCGCCAACGCATTTTCATGATCGGCATCTGGTGAATCAATGACACAAAGATATTTTCCTGCTGGTAATGGTTTGTCCAACAAAAACGCATTATAACTATTATCTTTGGCTGCCACGCCATTAACAACCGCCTTCGCATAAATTTCATCCGATTCTGTCAGAGAAAAAATGGATAAATGGAGGTGACAATGATTTTCACGGTTATATGTACCCAATTTAAGAGAAAAGACATGCGCGGCATGTTCACCAGCCCAGTTTAGAGTCCACTGTATCGATTTTTTAAATATAATCAGCGGATTATCAATATCCGCAAACGATATAATCACTTCATGTGT
>LUTY01000824.1 GCA_001640045.1 Candidatus Thiomargarita nelsonii
TTCCTAGGTGTGTGTAGGGGCGAACCGGCGTGTTCGCCCGGCACGAAATGGCATTGAGTTTGCAACCCCATCCAATACTTATTCTATTATTTCCTAATTCTTTTCCACCCACCTAATCCCCTCATCGAGGCTTTCCCGTTTCCAAAACGGCGCCCTAGACTTAAGCTGCTCAATTAAAAAGCGACAAGCCTCAAAAGCGGGCGCACGATGTCCCGCCCAAGCAGCCACTAATACAATCGTATCCCCCGGCTGCATCTCTCCAACACGATGAATAATCAGCGCGTCTAAAAGGGACCAGCGTTGCAAAGCCGTTTCACTGATACTATGCAAATATTTCTCTGTCATGCCCGGATAATGTTCTAAAAACATCGACTGTACCGTCTCACCGGACGCGGATCGTCCTGGCAGGCATTCCCACGCTCCGCGCACTCTCTTATACACAAGTCCATTTTCGACAATTGTAGGGTGGGTAGAGCGGTAGCGAAACCCACCATTTGACGCGATTTGGTGGGTTTCGCTCTCGCTCTACCCACCCTACATAATATGCTTTTTTTTCAAATACTTAAATACTTATGTCTAAGAGAGTGCGCAGAGCGTGGGAACGAGAAAAACGAATTTAATTCGGGCTCTACTTTTAATTCGTTTATTTCTCAATTAGTTGTACTCATTCAATCCGCACAAATTCCACGCGACGATTTAAAGCTTGTCCTGATGCCATTTCATTAGAGACAATGGGTTGGTATTCTCCATAACCCGTTGTCATTAAACGTCTTTTGTCAATACCATAAGCGGATACCAGAAATTTTTTAACCGCTTCTGCGCGGTGTTTTGATAAGGCTAAATTATAGCTCTCCGTGCCCAGACTGTCGGTGTGTCCGACAATTTTTATTGTGGCATCCGATAAGGCGGCGCCTTGCAAGGCGTTGGCAAATTCGCGTAGCAGTGAATAGGATTCGAGCTTGATCGTTGTGAGTACAGCGAATGTAGGACAACGAATAAAAACCTTCAATATTCAAGAACATCAGTTTCCTGCTCAGGATAACGACAATAGGAGTCCACCTTCGGTCTGGACGTCTGTAATCCGTTTATTCCGCTAATCCGTTGTACTAGATATTAAAAATAGGGAAATACAAAAAAAAAAAAATCAAAGCGTCCAAAGCGTCAAAGCCTCAAATTATCAATGTCCGCCTCGGACGGCCCACACGTAGTTCGTGTACGTCTTGTCGCCGTCGTACACGAAGCCGTCGTAGAGGGCCACGTTCCATGCGCTGGACAAGTTCTCTGTGGTAGAAGACCAATAGAACCACTGCACGTCCGAGAACGCATCACCTTTCTTCCACGGCCCCGTTCCTGCTGCATTGGAAAGCGCAAGTCCTGGTTTTGCAGGCCAAGCATATTTCTGGTCCATCATCGCCTCCCACTCCTCTCTAGTAGGTAAACGCCACATACCACGCCGAGAACCATCACGAAGTCCACATTGTCCATGGGCTAGATTGGCGGCGCTTTGCATGGCAGTCTTCCAATATTGCTCGCCAAAACAATTCGCATTTTTCATCCAAATCAGCCCCGTTCGGTTATCTGTGACAGTGCCATGGCCGTTATCAGTGTAGCGGTACGACTTATTAGCGCGTTGCTGTGCCAATCTTTCCTGTTCAAGTCGTTGCTGTTCCAATTCGGCGCGTTCCCGTTTTAACTCAGCCCGTTCCCGCGCCAATTTCTCCTGTTCCAACTCTGCGGCGCCTTCTCGATCCTGACAAGTGCCAAAACAAAACTTTCTCGTCAACGAATTCGCCTCCCAAGGCACCTGTTGCACTTCCTCATTCGGAATCTCAGCCGACACCTGTTTTCGCACCTCAATAAATAATTCGGCATAATTCAAATGCGCCTTGGTTTTCAAGGCTTTTAGCAAATATTTCGTATAAACGCTATTACGTTCTCCGGGCAATCCGCCCCAAGCGGTAGTATTCGGCGCGGTAGAATAGGCAATTAATGAGCCACGCAGCGCATTCATTTGGGTTAAACCAGTCCCTAAACCTTTAAAAGCACCTTTATTTTCTCGCTCCTTGAAAAAATCATCTGGAATGCTATCGCGGCAAGCGTCCAAAATCATAATATTCACACCACTATGGGCGACTTGCATTTGCTGTAACACCGCGTCGGCTTCTAATGCTTCCTCTTTAATATCAATGCCCTGGCGAATATCGGCTTGTAGCGGCATTAAATAGTTGATATTCTCATATTGAAAGCCATGTCCAGAAAAATAAAATAATCCGACGCCCCGAATTTGGCCCCTTTACCTCTGACCACCGCGTCACCTTTATTGGCGACACACACCCCGCTTTTCATGGCAGTGTTGTCAAAGCGGTCGCCTCTGGGATGCGTACTTATCCCTATATTGTCAAAGCATTGAGCGACAAAATCAGCCATAACTCCGCTGAAGAATATGTAGCCTTCCGATCAAAAATGCAAGATTTATTGCAAGCCCAGATAGTGGGTGTACAACGACACAGCCCAACCGTTGTCGAACTCCAAATACGCGCACCTTTGGCTGCTCAAAAATTTCGCCCGGGACAATTTTTCCGCCTACAAAACTTTGAAACCCAAGCCCCCATATTCGGCCAAACCCGTTTACAAACCGAAGCCTTAGCCATGCGCTGCGCCGGCGTTCAAGGTGATACCGTTTCTCTCATGGTACTTGAAGTCGGTGCCAGTTCACGCCTCTGTGCCACATTCCAGCCAGGCGATCCCATCTCCCTAATGGGACCAACCGGCGTAGCCACCAAAATCACCCAGGGTGGCGAAACTGTCATGATCATCGGTGGACGTTTAGGCGCCGCCGACATTCGCGCTGTCGGCCCTGCCATGCGTGCCGCTGGCAATCGCGTTTTATACATTGCCGGCTTTAAAACCGCTGACGAAGTCTACTGTCAAGACGACTTAGAAGCCGCAGCCGATGCCATCGTCTGGATTACCGCCTGTGGAGCGCCAATACCAGCCCGTCGTCCACAAGACAGCAGCGCAACGGGCGACTTTTTAAACATTTTAACCCATTATGCAGCCACCGCCCCGGTGATCCCTTTACAAGAGGTGACTCGCGTCTTAATCATTGGCACTCATCGCTTAGTGCGACTGATACAAGATGCGCGGCACGGCGTCTTGCGCCAATATTTCAGCAAATCACCAAACTTCACCGCCTCAATACATGGCCCTATGCAATGTATGCTTAAAGGCATTTGCGCCCAATGTTTACAGTGGCAAATTGACCCGGCAACGGGGCAACGCACTAAGGCCGTTTTTGCCTGCTCTTGGCAAGATCAACCTTTAGATATTGTGGACATTGACAATTTAGAAGAGAGGCTGAGTCAAAATCGCTTACAAGAGCATTTGAGCAATTTGTGGTTGGATTATTTATTTGCTCATTATGATATTGAGCGTGTTTAATCAGTTATCAGTCCATGTAGCTTGGAATGAGCCCTTGTAGGTTGGAGTGTACCAACTTGTGTCGGACGAGGTTT
>LUTY01000816.1 GCA_001640045.1 Candidatus Thiomargarita nelsonii
TATACTAAATAAATCCAAAATAAAACCCAATCTTTTTATAACAGATTGTTTATTGAACTTTTCTAAATAGTCTTCTAATTTTATCCAATTGATTTTCTCTCTCACTTTAAAAATGGCTTTTGCGACTTCCACTATGCCACCGGCATAATCCGGGTGAAATAAACAATCTATAATAGTCTTTTCGAGATCGCTACATTTCACTTTATTAAAATTATCTATCCATTGATTTTTATAACCAAAAAAATGTTTATCTTTATGATAAATAAATTGAAATTTTACATCGTTGATGGTTTTTAGGCTAGGTTTTACCTGCTTATCGACTACAATTTGTTCAATCAGTGAAGGTTGTGTAATCAATCCGTGTATTTCTAAAGCACTGTAATATCCTATGTAGTAATTCCTATTTTTGACTAATTGGCTGGCGATTAGATGCCAATTTGGGAAATACACATCTGGATTTTTCTCATAAGGTATGATGTGGTATAAACCTTCTTTGATTCGCAACAATAAACCTCTTTTTGCCATATCGCTTATTAATTCTCTGACGGTACCTGGTTTGGTCTCAAACAAGACTCTTTGAGCTTCAGATAAGGTAAAAAAGCTTTGTTCCTTATTTAAAAAATAGGCTAATAGTTTAGCTGATTGAGATGAGAGTGTTTTAGGTTTCATAGTCAACATGTCAGTTTAAACCTGACAATACAGATATAAAAAAATTATCGGTAATGTTGTGCTTGCTTTTCAAATAGTTGTGCATACGTCCCGCCCCGATGGATCAAGTCATCGTGATGCCCATGCTCTACAATTCTACCATTTTCTAGCACATAGATGGTATCAACCATTCTGACGGTGGATAGACGGTGACTGATAAGGATGGCGGTGCGATCTTTGGTGAGTTGGTGGTATTGTTTGAAGATTTCAAATTCAGCTTTGGCATCGAGGGCACTGGTGGGTTCGTCGAGGATGAGGATTTGGGCGTCGCGCAGAAAGGCGCGGGCGAGTGCGATTTTTTGCCATTGTCCTATCTTCGTTCTTCGCCTTGTTCAAACTACGCCATTCAATCCAGTCAGAATATTCAGACAAGAGTGCGACAGCGAGGTTTCG
>LUTY01000817.1 GCA_001640045.1 Candidatus Thiomargarita nelsonii
AACGCATTTGTAGAAGCCTTGTTGTTTATAGCATCTAATCAAGAACAGTGTCAGGAATGGGGCAAGCGGGCGCGGGAAATTGCTGTTCAAGAATGGGATAAGGAACAGATATTGTTGAAATTTGAACAAGAGTTGTTGGTAGTCCCCAAAAAGTAGTGAGATATTTTTTATTTTTATATCACTCGATGTTCGACGTTTTTTTAGCACCAACTTATAACTACAAGGATTATTTAGTGCGACTCGTTTTGGCTAACAAGTAAGTGTATGAGTGATATACAGTTATCGCCCTCCTTATGCGGATAAACCTTATGACAAACTTTAGTGGTGGTATCAACGCGCACTGTTTATGCGTAGTTGGTCGGTCGTAGTACGTCGGACCGAAAACATCCGCCGGCCCTTGCGTGGAAAACGAGGTGCCAGTGCAAGGCGGAAAAGCTATACAGGGAGTCAGGCAAGTGTATTCTATAAGATAAAACAACTAAGCCACACACCTTGAAGGACACAATGGCACGAGGGGTAACTCCGTTAGGTAGGGGTTGCCCGACGACTCGAAGCGGCCTGGGGTAATGTTGTTATCTAAGTAGAAATTGACACGCCACTATGGAACGAGGAAAAACGTTGTAATGGCTACTAGTACTCAACCAAATTTAATTTGAGGGATAGCGAATGTCGTAGTATACTCTCGAAAGATTGAAATGATTTTCCTTCATGACTTTCGGGAGAAATTTATGCCAACTAAAAGATATAAGATCACTTTAACCCCAGAAGAAAGAACCTTTCTTTTAAATTTGATTTCCAAGGGCAAAGTAGCGGCCCAAAAATTGACCAAGGCACACATTTTATTGAAAGCTGACCAAAGCGAAGGACAATCGGCTTGGTCAGATAAACAAATTAGTGAAGCTCTTCAAGTGAGTTGTGCTACCATTGAACGGGTTCGCAAAACCTTTGTGGAAGAAGGTATGGAATTGACCCTGAACCGCAAGAAACATTCTCGTTGCGGTAATCAAAAGTTTGATGGCGAAAAAGAAGCTCATTTGATGGCTCTGGCATTGTTTCAATAGGAAAATATTTTAACTTCTGCCGGAGCAGGTTTGCAACCTG
>LUTY01000818.1 GCA_001640045.1 Candidatus Thiomargarita nelsonii
TTGCTGAATAGTTTCTGAACGCTTTCTGAATAGATTCTGAATGGGTAAGTGAATATCTATTACCTCATCAACAATCTCCGAGTCTTTCATATCAAAAGTTTTGAATTGGGCGGGTTGTGAAAAAACACTGATCGTTTTGATATCTGGCACAACTAACCAGCATGATTTGACACCAAGTTCAAAATAAGCATAAAATTTCTCTCGGAGTTCCTTAGTCCCTTGACTAAGTATTTCTATAGCCAGTAAAGGCATATCTGTCATTTTCACAATATCCAAATCTTGAAAATCAAAGCCGCCTGGATATACACAAATATCAGGTTTAACCTCGTCTTTAGCTTTGATACCATATTGGCTAAAATCATGTTGACTAATGTCCAAACTTAATTCTGTCATGACGGTGAACCTTTCATCAGCACCAAGCAAGCAAGTCAACTTGGCTTGTGCAAGGCTGTGGTTTACTGATCCCATATCCGTTTCCTCGTCTTCAAAATCTTTGCTCATTTTTTTCCTCCTCTGTGTACCAGAGCTTATCAGATAATAATAAGCGTTTTTTAGGTTTATCTTTGTCTAATCCATAATCTTTGAAAACTCATTGCCACCTCTGGCGATTTCTTAAAGAAATAGGATTTTTTTGAGCTTTTAAAATCTTTGCTCATTTATTTTCTCGTTCCCACGCTCTGCGCGAGTCTGATACACAAGTGCCTTTCCGACTTGAGCTGAAATATTTTTTTGACACTGGCTTAAAAATCCTATTTTTAGCATCTATCCTACACCCACTGCCACCGGGGGAGATACTGGTAATAGGCGGCGTTGCTTTAATGAGATTGACACAGGCTTTGTTGGACGTATAGGAATGTGGGAAATCAATAATTCCCTTAATTCCTCTAAAATCTCTAGCGGTGGATTGCCTGATAGCCCAAAAGCAATCATTCTTTCCGCCTCTCTATAATCATCAAAGTCTAAGGCAAGACAAGCCGCACTCCTAAACAAAACCGAACGGGTTGGTTCAATCTCATAATCATTTAATAACAGCATTGCCGCTTCTCCTTTATTCGTCATCATTTGGTTTATCCCTGTTAATAAAAATTGGCTGTCGTTAA
>LUTY01000819.1 GCA_001640045.1 Candidatus Thiomargarita nelsonii
AATAATGGCAGAAATTTCTTGTGGCGTATAAGCTTGTTCAGCCATTTCCACCTTGGTTTCTTCTCCCATCTGGCGTTTGATGGATTTGACCGTGCGTTCAGGGTATAACACATATTGGTTTTTAGCTGCTTCACCTACTAAAACTTCATTATTTTCACTAATACCTACAAAAGAGGGTATAATTTTACGCCCGGCATCTTCAATAACCGTTACTTTACCATTTTCTACAATCGCGATTTCTGAATTGGTGGTGCCTAAATCTATGCCTACAATGATTTCACTCATTATTTTTCCAGTTGTTGGTATCAAAAATATTTATTTAAAGGAGTCCAAGATTTATCTTGGACGTCCAAAATGATTATTTTTTATTCACTTTAACCTCAGCAATGCGAAGTACTTCTTTACCCCACATAAAGCCCTTGCGTAATTCTTCTGTGACTATCCCATTTTCTAGCTTTGGTTGGGAATCAACATCAACCGCCCACATAGTGTGTGGATCAAGTGGCTTGTTGAGTACCTCCAAAGGATGTACCTGATAACGCGCTAATAATTGAAGAGTGCGCCGTAAGGTCATCGCTTGACCCTCCTGCAATCCCTGAATGAGGCGACGTTCCTGTTTACAAAAGTATCTTGTTAACAATGAGGACGTATTAGTATAATTATTAAGGCTTTTCATGCCAGCTTCTAAACGATCATAGATATCCAAAAACCCCAGTAGTAGAGGTTGCATGATTTCACGCTTATGGTTGCGTTGTTCGTGGCTAGAACGCTTGAATTCCTGATGTAATTGATCATAACTAGATTGCGTCGTTTCAAGACTGTTCTTAAACAAATCCAAGGCAATTTTGACTTGGCGTGATTCTAATTTGACTTCATTACGCAATGCTGCTAATTCGGTGAACAGAGAAAACAAATCGGTTTTTTGGGTGCTATCCTCATCCACTTGGTAGCCGTCTAAATAAGTACGAAATTGCTCTATTAGTTTTTCTTTGGTGGATTCATCCTACGCCGCTGGCGATGCGTAAACCAGTAAAGCTGCCAGGACCACGCCCAAAGGCGACACCATCTAATTGTATTGGTTTCAAACCGGCTTCATGC
>LUTY01000820.1 GCA_001640045.1 Candidatus Thiomargarita nelsonii
ACCTCCTAAAATAAAAAATAAAGTTGGAGACGATATGCCGTCACAGTTGTGCATGCATTATAACGCAACAAAATTTTAACATCAATTGGCAGCTTTTTGAATGCGACCGTCCAAGATAAATCTGGCCGACTCCAAAATACATTTTAATGTGCGAGTAGTCGTGCCATCAACAATTCTTCTACCCCATTATTTAATAATCTGCGAATAGTATCAGGATTACCAGGATCAATAGCACCACCCCTTTCGCTTTGTCGGGCTTCAGCCGGGAGTTTGTTTATCAGGCTGCGAAATTCAGCACATAAAGCTTGTAAACCATCGCCGTCTTGGGGCAAGGTGCGTAAAAAATAATCTAATTCGCCTAATGGTCCCTCCTCTTGTAAACTATTAGCGCGATGCGCTTGGGTTTTTAGGCTGATTTTTTCAACCCACACATTGCCTAAGCCCGCATCAGTGGCAGCAGCGCGAATTTCATTAGTCCAACGATCTGACTGACTGTGCAATTTTTTATGCACTGGACTTGCGCCTTCAATGATAAAACGTAAGGCTAAAGGTCTCCCTTCAACATTTTGTAGGGATTCTGTGACAGCACCACGCGCTTTGTCTACGACTTCATCAGCTTGAGTGACATCAGTCACATCCAGTTGACAAATTTCCCAGCGTAAGACATCGACTGGCATAAAAGTGACACTGACTTGTCCCTCTTCTACCTTAACTAAGGAACAACCTTTTGCGCCCGTTTCACGGGCATGTCGGCCTTGTAGGTTGCCGGAAAAAACCACCCAAGGTTTTTTATGTAAGATTTCGCGTTTGTGGATGTGTCCGAGTGCCCAATAGTCGTAACCGTGTGAGAGTAAACTGGGCATGGTACAAGGGGCATAATTGGCATGGCTTGGGCGACCATTTAAGGCGGTGTGAAGTAGTCCAATATTAAAATAACCGGGGAGGGCGTTGGGATAAGCGGTGCTGAGATCATCGGTGATAGCTTTATTGGCAAAACTTTGTCCATGTATTGCTACGCCTAAATTTTCTAACCGCTTAGTTTCGGGTTGATGGTAACTGAATTCAGTCACATTGTCTGGTAGCCGTAATTGTCGCGTG
>LUTY01000821.1 GCA_001640045.1 Candidatus Thiomargarita nelsonii
ACTTTCCAAAGAAAATGGCTTACAGGTGGGCTTACAAATTGCAGAAGGATTGCAACGTGCCCATGAAGCGGGCATTTATCACTTAGATTTAAAGCCCGCGAATTTGTTACTCAAACGGACGGAACGCGGCGGGATAACGGTCAAAATAATAGATTTTGGCCTCTCTCGCGTGACGACATCATTGCGGCAAATGGCAGAACAGCGGAGCCAATCGGGATTATCAGTATTTGGGCAAGCGGTGTTTGGCACTTTGGAATATGCGCCACCTGAGCAACGGGGTTATCTATACCAAGGCAGCTTTCTTATTGGGGGTTTTTACCCTTCTGGGAAAGCTTCATTTTTGGGAAATTACTATTTGTTTTGTTGATAGCACAAGATCGCAATTCTGTTGTGTCAACAAAAGCACAAATTCGGAGTTGTGAGGTTATTGTTGCCGATCCGGAAATACGGGCACTTGTGCAAGACATTGACCAATCATTACTAGATTGGTTTCTCAATCTCACACCTCTTGAAAGATTACGCAGCGTATCTAATATGGTGCGCACATTAGGAAGGTTTAAATATGTCAAAACCAAAGCAAGCTGATATTTCGGCGTTGATAGAGAGTCTGATATCGTCAGGAGTAGAATTCATCGTCGTTGGTGGGGCAGCTGCTGTTCTTCATGGTGCGCCAACAGCTACGGTTGATCTTGATATCGTTCATCGACAAACTTCTGATAATGTGAATCGACTTATGAATGTTCTAACTAGCCTTGATACCATTTATCGAGACCCTGCAGGTCGCCATATTGTTCCGACCAAGGATGATCTTATGGGGAAGGGTCAATTGAATCTGAGCACTGATCTTGGCCCTTTGGATCCGCTCTGTAGACTACATGATGGACGAGGTTTTGATGAACTTATCCCCCATAGTGTTGTTTTATCGGATAGTGGGAAATCAATTCGTGTCCTTGATCTAGATACATTAATCGAAATCAAAGATAGTACAAAACGCCCACGAGATAAGCTTGTGGTGTCTTTGTTAGTTGCCTTACGAGAACGTGATCTTTAACACCCCAAGATTGATTAAACCCGCTGGAAAGCTCGTAGGTTGGA
>LUTY01000822.1 GCA_001640045.1 Candidatus Thiomargarita nelsonii
CTGACGGAGGCGGTTGGACAATTTCATCTTTTTATTGCCAAAATGGTGTGATGATGTACCTTTTCAAATTAAGGCGATTGCAGTCAAAGAGGCACACCAAGCCTATTGGAAAGCTAAAGGGCACCCGAAGTTTAGAAGTCGGAAAAATCCGACACAATCTTGTTATATTTCAAAGTCGGCGATAAAGGCTTCTGGTATTTATCCGCGTGTGTCTGGCAAGGGCTTACGTTATAGCGAAGCGTTGCCAGAAGTGCCATTAGATGGTCGTTTGGTTTATCAATATCAGGAGTGGTTTTTGTCCGTACCTCATAAAGTAGAACCCCACGTAGCCGAGAACCAAGGGCGTGTGGTTGCTCTTGACCCGGGTGTACGGACCTTTCAATCTTTTTATTCTGAATTTCTAGCCGGGCAGATTGGTTATGATGACTTTGGGCGTCTTGCTCGTCTTTGTTATTATCTAGATGATTTAATCTCTCGCACCAGTAAAGCCACTGGCAAGGCCAAACAGGAGATGAAAAAAGCTCAAGCTAGAATAAGAAATAAAATCAAGAATCTTATCAAAGAAATTCATTTCAAAACGGCACGTTTTTTAGTGAATAACTTTGATGTCATTTTATTGCCTACTTTTGAAAGCCAACAAATGGTTGGTAAAGCTAATCGCAAGCTACGTTCAAAAACAGTTAGAGCAATGCTGACTTGGGCCCATTATCAATTCAAAGTACGCTTAAAAAACAAAGCACTTGAATTGGGTAAAAAAGTCATTGACGTTTGCGAAGCTTATACCAGCAAAACAGTTAGTTGGACCGGCGAAGTAAAAAAAGTAGGTGGGTCAAGAGTAATTAGTTCAGGTGGAATAACACTTGATCGTGACTTGAATGGAGCTAGAGGTATTTTCATTCGGTCTTTGGTAGATTCACCCACTCTTAGGAGTGCTGTTGTTAATGTTTGTTAACATAAATGAATCGGTTGTGATGCCATGAGCGTAAATCTAGAAGACTACCGAGAAATCCTCGAAAAAATATCCCCCGATGTTCAGGACACACTAGAAGCCAGCTTTGCTGAAGCGGCCCATTTTATGTCACCGGGCGGACTGCG
>LUTY01000823.1 GCA_001640045.1 Candidatus Thiomargarita nelsonii
GGCACGAAATGGCATTGAGCGTCTTTGATGTCTTAGTTGATTTGATTGAAGCAGAAGAGCCAATTCCCAAACAATATGAGCTGGCAGCAAGTTTGGGGCTAAAAACACAAACCTTGAGTGATTATATCAAAGTGCTCCACGAGTTATTTGATAAAAGGAGTCCAAACTTTAGTTTGGATGTCAACGAGGATAAAAAATGATGAATCCAAGTATTTTAGAAAAGCGAATAGGCGAAATGACAGCGGCGATGGAGAAAAGCCAGAAAGACATCGCAAAACAATTATCGGATCGAGCCGAGTATCCAGAAGTGGGCGACATTTTTATTTTGGATGATCCCGCAAACATCTATTTGCAATGGGTGGTGCTGGAATCACATCAAAAAGATGAACAATTTTTGCTCACAGTCGCAGCCGATACCAATCCAATGGTAGGTTCCAGCGATATTGGCATATCAGATAAAGTGTTATGCGGACCACTCACATTGCGTTGTCATCAAGCGATTTGGATCAATAAAAATGATTTGAATCAGATGAAAAATTTACGCATTGGTGTCCTAGAAAATTGGCATCGACAGCGTGGTATTGATAAAGTCAAGCAACTCGCTAACAAACAGCTACGAAGTACAATCTTACAACAAAATATAGATAGAGATCCGGATTATGAAGATTGGATAATTCAAGTCAATCAGGAGCAATTTAAAAAAATTGAAAACGAAGCCGAAAATGATTTACCTATAGCCTGTTTTAGCTTTGTCGCCCGTTTAGAGCCGAGACGTCAATTAGAATTAGAAATTGATTGGGAAAAGGGTGACGCTCTGTTGGTACAAAGCTATGAAGGTGAACCAGAGCCGCCGATTGAAACGTTTCAGTCGCTCCATATTGGTGAACATCGGTTTGAATTTGAGAAATCGGATGGTGGTTGGGAATGCGAGTTATCGGCTGATGAAGTGAGTGAAATTGCTAAAGTGTTGAATTTACATGAACATTATCAAAAGTGGCCCGCGTCTCTTGCGACGATAGAACCCATACAAAAAAGCCTGTTAGCAAACACAGTAATTATCTTAAACTCAACTCAACGAAAAATCATGCGCTTTTT
>LUTY01000835.1 GCA_001640045.1 Candidatus Thiomargarita nelsonii
CAATCAACCATGTGCATTGATTCTTTGGTTCCACAGCAATGATATCAATCGCCTTTTGTCCTTGCAACAATTTTTGAAAATGTTTACGATAATATGTCCACTCATCAGATCGCAATTTTGTTGTTAAATATTGACATTATTGCTAATGCAAATAAATCCGAACATGGGAACGATCAACCCATTATCCTCTTGCCGAAGCTTGAGGTTGCTTATTAAAAAAACGAATCCGTTTGGTCGGATGTAGCCACTCTTTGAACTTCTTTCCCACCTTCTCAACTAACTTTTCAACTGAAAAATCTGAATCATTCTTCCTTAAAATGTGTTAAACTTGGCGATATAGGTCACTACCCTTATCCTGCCGAGGCAGAGAGTATGGAATACACCCTATAAAGCCAGTCTTCAAAACCGGACTTGAGACTTTCGACCTCATCCGGCTCCTCTAGTACCTACTCTTATCCCAGAGTAAGCATTAACTTTTGTACTTCACGGTTTGGTTAACCGGTTCTGTCTTTCGACAAGCTGTTAAAATGGTCAGTACCAACAACGTTGGTCACCATTTCCGTTTTGGAATTGTCCGCCAACTCCACGTATCAGGTTATCGAGATGTATCTCATCGTGGCAATGACGGTGTAGTAACACCAAGTTAGTGTACTTATCATCCCCACCCTTACTCTTGTAAGTCTTATGGTGCGCTTCGTGTAGGTCATCATTTGTGAACCTACCACCGCAATGGGGACAAATACCGTCCTGTTTCTTCAGCATTTTTGCTTTTGATGGTGTTATATTTCCATATCCATTGGACAGTCTTTCAGCCCAATATTTTGTGTCACCATCATAGTAAGACCTGTCATAACCAACGCGGGCATAACTACCCGTTTTGACTTTGTGCTTGGCATATGCTTTGATGCTTTTACCGGTCTTGAAATCTGTAAATACCCAGTTTCTGCCATCTTTGAAACCGAAGTATTTATCCATCACCCAATGTTTGTTCTTTTTGGGATGCCTTCGATAAGCCCATTTTTCTAGTCTTCGCCATAGCAGGTTGTCAAGTCTGCTAAAGGCCTCGCTGGAGTGACCGTAACGGTAATAGTTTGCCCATCCCGTTATCTTTCTTTGTACAGCCTCAATAAGCCGTTCTGGTGTTGCTGCTTTTAGACGGCTAATTGTGTCACTGATGTCTCTCCAGTGTGCCTTTATTTTGTCTTTTGTTGGTTCAACCCGCAGTACGTGTGATGCAGTAGCCCGATTCTGTTCTGTTTTAGTGCCGTTCAACAGCTTCAGCTTGTATGTCCCCTTAATCCGGTTCTCATAATGCCTTATGTGGTGACCTAAAAAGTCAAAACCCTCGGTTGAATGTACTATCTTGGTCTTCTCCTCAGATAGCGTTAGCCCGCGTATGTTTAACCACTCACCTATAAACCTCTGAGATTCCTCAATAACCTCTTTGTCCTCATGGATTACGACAAAGTCGTCTGCATACCTAACTACGTTAAGCTTCAAATCTCGTCTATACTTATAGATTTTCTTTGTCTTTTTATTGGCGGTTTGATATATTTTCGTGTTGCCGATTTTTCTTTTCCAACCTTTGATTCCCCGTAGGTGTTCAATCAGGTCGGTTTCCATTTGGTCAAGGGCTATATTTGCCAATAATGGGGATATAGTTCCACCTTGTGGTGTGCCCATATTTGTTGCATTCAACCGGTCATCAAACATATACCCAGCCTTTAGCCATTTCTTGACAATTGGTCGGAAGTCGGTATCAATTTGTTTGAGCAGGTACTTATGGTCTATATTGTCAAAGCAGCCTTTGATGTCAGCATCCAAGACCCATTTTTGTTTCATGAGTAAGTTAGACGCTATTTTGTTAATGGCGTCAGGCGTGCCCATACCAGGCCTAAATCCATAGCTACAGGATTCAAACTTGGCTTCATAATAGGGTTCGAGGGCGAGCTTGGTAGCTGCTTGCATTGCTCTGTCTTTGATAGTTGGTATTCCAAGCGGGCGCATTTTGCCATTACTTTTTGGTATCATTACCCTACGAGATGGTTGGGCTTTGTAATTATCCCAATCCTTTCTCACCGCTTGGACTACTTCTTCTATCAACTTTATCTTTGCTCTGGGTGTGGTGGCTTTTCTTTTGTCCACCCCAGCCGTGCGTTTGCCAGTGTTGTCCGTTGTGACTTTACGCACGGCCAGAGCGATACCGCAGGTTGAGTACTGCAAAAGCCTCATTAAGCTTTTGGCTTTCTTGTTGTTACCTGATTTGACAGCTTTATAAATACGCTTTTGCAAACGGAAGACTAACTTTTCCACCTTTTTCCAGTTAATTGCGTTCCAATCATGGTATCCAATGCTATAATTCACCTTTCCATATTCCGAAGATTCTGGTAGCTGCGGGTATATTGCAGCTAATATGGATTGACTGGGTTGCAATATACCGGTCATGAAGCGTTTCGGTATAGTATTCATAATTCAAATCTCTCGATTTATCATCATTAACTGGTTACCCAGTATCTGCTCATACTTATTTAAGTTAAACCGTCCAGTGTGTAATTCGGCATATCCCTAATCCCCCAACTTCTTGGTTTCAAAAGGCGTTTGCTTAGTACACAATCCTACCCGATGCTGCCGCTAGATAACTTTTTTAGACTTTGTTACCCCTCTAGCTATCCCGCTAGGGGCTATACTACATCGTTTCTACTCGTTCCTCTAGCATGTCTTACCTGTAAACTTAGGTTATCCCCAATTGTCAGATGGATTTTGAGTAACTGCATATCATCCTTATAACAATGATATACCATCCATGTTTTGGCACGTATAAGGTTTGTGCCTAACGGTTACTGATTTTAAAGAGATTACCATTATTACTACGCTTGCCCCTCCTTTCAGGGCTTTATGGCCTTGCACTGATACCTCATTAGTTGATAAGGACCGGCCATTGCTTTCTGGTCATTTTCAAGTTACTTTGCCAGGTGAAGTAGACATTTAGCACTTCACACCATACTAGAAGTTTTTAACCTCTATATTAGTTAATAAATAACACTAAGTATCAGTTATAAGCCTTTGTTTAAACAGGTCAATACGTTGATTAGGGCTAACGAGTCGCACTAAAAGCCCCGTTGACATCGGCGTTCAAAAGCGTGCCATCTGCCGCTTTATACAAACCACGTTTGACTCGTGCACCACTAAAAACTTGTTTCTTTTTCGTTTTTGGGTTGGGATTATACGTTTTAGGCATTTTATCCCCATCAACAAAACTCGCTTTTGAAGTATAACTTTCGTTTGTCACCTCAAGTGTAATTCCATGTGACCCGAGCTTGTACGATAATTTATCTACAAACTGGCCCAAAGCTAAGTTAACGAAGTTCTGATTGTTTTTTTTACCCAAATTAATGCTATTGAGTGATTTAGTAACATCACCCACAACGACTTTTGAAATATTGTGTTCAAGACAAGTTTTCACCACCACAGCTGTGGCCCGATGCATGTAATCATTCACGGCGGCATT
>LUTY01000825.1 GCA_001640045.1 Candidatus Thiomargarita nelsonii
TGACCTTTGATGCACAAAATCGTTTGATCAGTCAGCGATTGGGATTGGCATTGGTGCGTTGGCAAGGTATTTATAAAGGAGTTGAGACGCTTTGGTTGCGGTGGGAAACTTTGGATGGCGTGTTGGTGCCAACGGGTCAAGAAGCCGCCGAACAGCAGCCAAGCCAAACAGGAGGCCACCCAAGCCAAACAACGGGCGGCACAGTTAGCCGAAAAATTGCGGGCGATGGGAATCAATCCAGATGAGATTGAGTGACAATTATATAGATGTTCAGATAAATATTTTGGCCCAAACCTCTGAGGTTTTCAAAACCTCAGAGGTTTTTAGAGCACGACATTTTTCTGAAAAACTATAGATGTGCAAGGTACGCCTTGCACTCCTGACCGACTTTCCGGAGTGCAAGGCGTACCTTGCACGAAAAAAAGGAGAATTTATAACATGTCAATTCGATGGGTGTTTGTCACCCTTTTTGTATGCCATTTCCATGTCATGGCAAGCGAGCCACTCAAAGATCACCGTGAAGTACATCTGCAAAATGTGCAACAATTAACCTTTGGTGGCGAAAACGCAGAAGCTTATTTTTCTTTTGATGGCACCCAACTCGTTTTTCAAGCTACGCCGCGTCATCAAGGCTGCGATCAAATTTTCGTGATGAATGTTGATGGTAGTGCTAAACGTTTATTGAGTACGGGTAAAGGGCGGACAACTTGTTCATTTTTCTATCCTGATGGGCAACACTTTTTGTACGCTTCAACTCATGAAGGCAGTGTTGAATGTCCTCCGCCGGTGGATATGAGTCAAGGTTATGTTTGGGCTTTATATCCCGATTATGACATTTATAAAGCCGATATGGCGGGCAATATTGTGCAAAAATTGACTGATATACCCGGCTACGATGCGGAAGCCGTACTTTCGCCCAGAGGGGATCAAATCGTGTTTACCAGTACACGTAGTGGCGATCTGGAATTATGGTCAATGGATTTGGAGGGTTCAAATCTCAAACAATTGACCAATACGCCTGGCTATGATGGCGGTGCCTTTTTTTCGCCTGATGGCTCAAAAATTGTTTGGCGTGCCAGTCGCTTTGATAATGAT
>LUTY01000826.1 GCA_001640045.1 Candidatus Thiomargarita nelsonii
GAAAATCCTAAATATAGATGTCCTAATGAAGATGTGAATCGCAATGGTATCTTAGAGCCCGGAGAAGATACAAATGGAAATGGCAGACTTGACCCTGGCAATGTTATCACGGTGGATAATTTAAATGTCACAACAGGGCAGCCAAGCGCAAATCATCCTACAGCACCTGCCACTGGCTATGCCGATTTTGATGTATTGTATGCAATACAATATGCTAGGTGGGTCCAGGCGGAAATAACGGCCCGTACTTCAGTAGCAGGTAGCGAGAGTAGTACTTCTGTCCCGTTTAAGGCGGTTTGTCTACAAAAGGATGTTGAGGACAATATTTGTCCCCAACAAAGTCCTTTTGGTGTCAATGATTGTGAAACACCTAATTAATGCTTGATTGATAAATGGTGGATTAGGCTCTGCTAATCCACCCTACACTCATTGCTCAAAGTTTCCCCCGCTAATGACCCAATGCCATTAAGTTAAGGTAAGGATTTAGTACAACTAATTGAGAAATAAACGAAACGAAGTAACGAAGTAATTAAAAACAACAATGGCTCCCTAATTCAATTCGTTTATTTCTTAATTAGTTGTACTAATGTCTGGTGAGATAGTAAATTTGCAATCTCGTCTAAAAAAAATCATAGTGTTACTAAAACTCTCATTGCACAAAGCCAAACATAATTTGTCGCTCCATGAAAGATAACAATCCCCCCGCCCTCAATTACCGCGATGCCGGTGTCAACATCGACAGCGGTAATTTATTAGTCAAACGCATCAAGCCCATTGCTGCACGCACCCACCGTCCCGAAATCTTAGGCGGATTGGGCGGTTTTGGGGCCTTATTTGAAATTCCCTTAGATCGTTATAAAAACCCCGTACTGGTATCCGGCACCGATGGCGTAGGCACTAAATTAAAATTGGCTCAAGCTTTTGGCAAATATGACACCATTGGCATTGATTTAGTCGCCATGTGTGTCAATGACATCGTGACTTCGGGTGCAGAGCCGCTGTTTTTTCTCGATTATTACGCGACCGGTCATCTGGATGTAGAAATTGCAGCGCAAGTTATTGAAGGTATTGGAAAAGGCTGTGAATTGGCCGGG
>LUTY01000827.1 GCA_001640045.1 Candidatus Thiomargarita nelsonii
GCGCATAGCCGGGCGTATAAACGACCGATAAACTACGAGTTTGCGCCGTCACCGCTTGCCGTGCGGCGCCAAAGTCTAATAAGATGATTCGACCATCTGTTGTCAAATAAACATTCTGCGGTTTCACATCCCGATGCCAAAAATTTCGTCGGTGAACTTCTCGCAAACCATCCAGTACCGGTATCAGGATACCCACCGCCACTTTTTCCGAAAGTTTTCCGCCTTTTTGTTTGACATAATTCTCTAGCGTCACCCCTTCGTAGTAATCCATTACCAAATAGCCAGTCCCATTTTCTTCAAAAAAATGGCGCACGCGCACAATGTTACTATGATCCATTAATGCCAAAGTGCGGGCTTCTTGTAGAAATTGTTTTAAACCGTCCCTAAATAGAGGCACCTCTTGCTGCGAATGTGGCACAATTTGGCTTGGTCCCGTTTCTCGCCCAGCTAAGTCTTGTGGCAAATATTCTTTTATAGCTACCCGAGTCTCCAATTTTTCGTCCCAAGCTAAATAGGTGATACCAAAGCCCCCTATTTTGCCTAAGATTCGCCCGATTCGGAATTGTCCCTGTAATAAGGTTCGGGGCGGTAAGATGAGCCGACTGCGCGGTTCATTTTCATCATAGGCGCAATGGGGGCAAACGCTGGCTGTGCCTTTGTGTTCAAAGCAGCCGGGACAGCGGGTTTGCCAGTTATTTTTTGTCATTTTGTTGTTTTCCTTGTTGTTAGGAGTCCAAAATTTATTTTGGACGAGTTTTTGTTGCAGGACGCGGAGCGTCCTGGCAGGCATTCCCACGCTCCGCGTGGGAACGAGAAAAAACGTTTTACGTTTTTATTCCAACCGCAATGACAGACTTGGATCGCCAAATAGGGTAAACATTTCTACACTCTCTCTGGTAATACGGGCAGAAATTTTGGCCGCTGTGGTTAGGGGTCCCAATTCGGTCTCTTGGTTTTGAAATAAACGCTTAAATAATTCATCAGTGAGTCTTTCATGTTCAAAGGTATAACCCAGTCCTGTGGGAGCAAAAACAGCGATAGCCCCTTTGTTATCGGCTTTGATAAAAGCTTCTGCAAGGCTATCATTGTTATCC
>LUTY01000828.1 GCA_001640045.1 Candidatus Thiomargarita nelsonii
TAAAATGGTTGAACTGTGACAGAATGGGGCGGTTTTTCCCTGTCATAGTCAGTTGAGCCCATCGTAAATGTACCGCCCGGTATAGATACCATTTCTAACAAAACTCCCTTGCCTAAATCTTCTGTTTGGTAAATTCTTCTTTTTTGTCTCCTATTATTAACGTACTTAGGGTTTTGTAGATAGATTTCATGGGCTTTTGTGATGCCTTCGTAGATCGTTATTGCGGTTTCTAGCATGGTTTGGCTCCTCGTCCAAAATAAATTTTGGACTCCTTTTTGGTTTTTTAAGCTGGTTTTGTTCCGTTTTTAGAAATCCTATTTTTCCAAAAAATAGGATTTCTTAATCTTCGATTCTCGTAAACTTTGCTGTTGTTTTAATTGCTCGTACAAGCTATTAATGGCGGTACGAACCAACTCACTTTTATCTTTGAACCCAAACGATTGGCATTGTTCTAACCATTGAATTTGGGAATTTTCAAGACTAAATTCAGCCGTAATCATAATTTCCTCCAGCTATATTTGTTGTACTCGATTTAAGGGGAGTCAACCGAAATAATACAGAGCAAAAGCGCAAGAGTGCTAAGTCCACGCGGCACCAAACACGACTAAGTAGCTCAACAAAAATATTTTAACATTTCTAGAAATCCTATTTTTAAAAAAAATAGGATTTCTTTGAAAGTTGAAAATGTTAAAAGACTTTTGTTGAGCTACTTAGGAACGTGCATAAAATAATTTAGTCAACTTCAAAACCAGACCTGGCAGGTTAAAAACAAAACCTGCCAGGTCAAAGTCAAAACCAAAGTCAAATTCAGGTCTTTGACCTGCCAGGTTTGGGTTTAACCTGGCAGGTCTGGTTTTGACTTTTATTTTGACTTGACGAAGTTATTTCATGCACGCTACTTAGTACTCTGTCAATGTTGTTTTGTAGCCAAATGGTGGGTTGGGCGTCCCGCCACTTCGTCTCGCTCCGCTCTACCCACCCTACACTACTTATTTCTTATGAGAATTTATGATTCAGTACTTAGACGAAACCCGAAGTTGAAGTACCGGGCACCTGAGCTGTGGCCGTAACGATTGGCGCAACGGCTGCGGTTC
>LUTY01000829.1 GCA_001640045.1 Candidatus Thiomargarita nelsonii
CGTGATTTAATTGCAGATTCCATTGAAACGATGATGGGCGCACAATGGTATGATGCTAATATTTCGCTGCCCGGTTGTGATAAAAACATGCCTGGTTGTCTTATAGCAATGGGACGGCTTAATCGCCCTGCCCTAATGATTTATGGGGGCACTATTAAACCCGGACATGATAAACAGGGTAAAAAGTTAGACATTGTATCAGCTTTTCAATCTTATGGACAATACATTGCTGGGACTTTAAGCGAACCAGATCGTCAGGAGGTGGTGAGACATGCTTGCCCCGGGGCAGGTGCCTGTGGTGGTATGTACACTGCAAATACGATGGCATCTGCGATTGAGGCTTTGGGCATGAGTTTGCCTTATAGTTCTTCTACGCCCGCAGAATATCCGGCTAAATTGGATGAGTGTTTTCGGGCGGGTGCGGCTATCCGCCATTTGTTGGAAAAGAACATCAGGCCCCGTGATATTATGACTCGCGCCGCTTTTGAAAATGCAATGGTGATGGTTATGGCTTTAGGCGGTTCGACTAATGCGGTGTTACATTTGATTGCAATGGCAAGGGCGGTTGAGGTTGATTTAACGATTGATGATTTTCAGACCATCAGTGATCGGGTACCCTTTTTGGCTGATCTCAAGCCGAGTGGACAGTATGTGATGGAAGATATTCATAATATTGGCGGCACGCCAGCGGTGATGAAATATTTGTTGGAAAAGGGTTTGCTTAATGGCGATTGTTTGACGGTCACTGGTAAAACGGTGGCGGAGAATTTAGCAGACTTACCCGGGCTTAAGGCGGGTCAAGATGTTATCCGGCCTTTAGAAAATCCGATCAAAGCGACGGGACATATTCAAATATTGAAAGGCAATTTAGCCCCTGGCGGTGCTGTCGCAAAAATCACTGGCAAGGAGGGTTTAAGTTTTACCGGGCCAGCAAAAGTTTATGACAGTGAAGAAGATATGCTGGGTGCGCTAGAGCGTAAAGAGATTGTTAAAGGGGATGTGGTGGTGATTCGTTATGAGGGACCCAAAGGGGGGCCTGGCTACAACGCCAAATCGTGCTTCTAGGACTTCAATAACATTTTCCCGTATCTCTT
>LUTY01000830.1 GCA_001640045.1 Candidatus Thiomargarita nelsonii
AGACGGTGCGTAGGACGCACCCTACATTTAATCCAGGCTACGCTTGCTCCGCCAAACAAAAGCTACTTTTGGCTCATATCCTTTCTCCCTAGCCTCTCTTACCATTTTGTTATACCAACGAAAATCAGGATAATCTCGCATGGAGGCATCATATAACACTGAATAACCCTCTTTTAACGCTCTGTTTCTGAGGATTTCCGCTATCTCTCCACTTTCTCGATGCACACGATTTCCGTTTAGTGTTCCATCTTCGTTACGGTATTCAGGGAGATAGGGTTTTATCGCATCAGGATCAACAGTCACGTAGTATTTTTCAGGGTATTTTTCTTGGGATTCTATTCCCATCATATCTTTAATTGCATCTTCGACGGAAGTTTTTTCATTACTTACCGAAAAAACTTCCGTCGAATATCTTGTAAAGCAGTCCCTTTCCCTGCACCTGGCAATCCTCCTGTCGCAAGAAAAACAATAACCCCATTTCGTGGTTTTTCCTTTCCCTTAAAGAATTCTTCGACAATGGCTTTATGTAGTTGAACACGGGTAATTTTTGGTTTTTCCCCGGTTGCTGGATGCAAAATCTGTCGTTTGTCTGTATTATTATAAGTTTTTCCTTTTTTATACTGGCTATATGTGTCGTTTTCATCATATCTAAGCGGTTTTCTTTGATGTGCAATCTCCATAAGCATGACGACTTCCACAGCATTTCTATCCCGAAAAGCCTGAATCAATTGAGTGTTTTCAGTAATAGAAAGCCCTATAGTTTCTTCAAAACGCATTATAGATGCTTTTACCGCACTTTTATATAATTTTTTGGCTTTTTGTAGATTTTTCTTCCGCTCCTCTTCAGTAGCCGAAAAGTCTGTAGCTGCTTTTAAAGCCTGCTCAAAAGTTGTTCTACTATTTCTAGTAAAAAATAGAAATTCAGAATTTTTCTTCAAAAAGTTAGGATTGTCTAGCCATTTTGTATATTTTTTATATTCTTGTTCAACTGTCACTGATATATTCCTTTATCAACTCTTGAATTTGATTTGGATTAAGCAAGTGTAGGGTGCGTCCTACGCACATTTTTGTCAATGTAGATCTATTTTACGTG
>LUTY01000831.1 GCA_001640045.1 Candidatus Thiomargarita nelsonii
GAAAACTTTGAAAGAAAGTTCTGACTTTGGAAGAGGTTTTGAAAATTTGGCACCCTTCAAAAGTGGTTTACAGTTTGGCTTTCTTTTCGGGAAGAACCCTCATTGCGTCGGGACTCCGCTCATTCCCGAAACAAAAGGGTGCCCAAAAATTTATGAAAAATGAGGACTTGTCATAGCCAGCGCAAAGGGAAATACAGGACCACTACCCGCTTCTCGTAAAAGTGCCGCTATAATTGTCAATGTCCAACGCGAATCAACCATATCATCAACCAATAAGACTGGCTCTTGCATACAAGGTTCAACGGTAAAAGCATTGACTAAATTATGTGCTTGTTGATAACTATTTTGCATCTCTTTTTGAGGCAGAGTGGGGCGAATCTTACGAATGATTGGCACAAAAGGCAGTTTGAGTGCTTTGGCTAATTCTTGCGTAAAATCAGGTATTAAGCTAGGATGATTGTACGAAGGGACACAAGTCACCCAACGCGGTGTCGGATGCCATTCTTGTTGGATTAATTCGGCTGCCGCTGTGACTAGATGCTCATCAAAATGTCCCTCTTGCTGTTTACCACGCCTCACCCATTTACCCCAACCCGCATCTCCCCACATACATAAAACACGTCCTTGTTCCGCTCTCAATGTCGGCGCAATATTTTTTCCTTTCCAGTCTCCTAAACCTTCGATAGTCGGCCATTGTTTGCGCGGCTCAATGATTTGCATGTTATGTTGCTTGAAAAATTGTTCCGCTTCTATAGCACGTTTTTCTGAAAACGTCGGCGGTATTAAAGGCTTTTCTAAGCAAGACGCGCAGCGTCCACACGGCGAGGGTTGTGGATCATCCAATTCTCGCGCCAGAAACGCCATCAAGCATTTTTGAGTGTGCAAGTATTCTGTCATACGTTGCTGTTCTTGATGACGCATTTTTTTCAAGGTTTCAACTCTTTTCCAATCCACTGTGTAATTGACGGGGGTTGCAAACCAAAATTGACCTTCTTTAGTCACCGGTGCTGGTGTTTCCGTGATCAGTATTTTTAAGACTTTATCCAATTGAGTGCGGCGCAAATTGACTTGTTTTTCTAATTGATATAGGGTT
>LUTY01000832.1 GCA_001640045.1 Candidatus Thiomargarita nelsonii
AAACGGCTTGAAGCTCCTCCCTTTTCCCACACACTTCCATCAGAAGGAGCCCCCTGATAATTGTGGTGCCAAGGATCGGCACACCATTCCCAAAGGTTGCCATGCATATCGTAAAGGCCAAAGGCATTCGGTGGAAAAATACCTACCGAAGTGGTTTCTTCACGATAAGTACCTTCTGGCTCAGAAGCATAATTAAAGTGTCCATCGTAGTTAGCTAAATCGGTAGTAATCGTTTCCCCAAAGTAAAAAGGCGTAGTCGTACCCGCACGACAAGCATATTCCCATTGCGCCTCACTGGGTAAACGATAGTCTTTTCCCGTTATTTCAGATAATTTCTGGCAAAAGGCAACAGCATCATCCCATGAAACCTGTTCGACTGGGCGATTTTCTCCTTTGAACTCGGAGGGATTATTACCCATCACCGCTTGCCATTGCGCTTGGGTGACCGGATATTTGCTCATGTAAAAAGGCGCGATAGTCACTTGGTGTTGGGGGCCTTCATCATCATATTTCCCCTCTTCGGTTTCAGGCGAACCCATCAAAAACGTCCCACCCGGCACATAAACCATTTCTATCGCCACGCCGTTGACATCTTCAATAGATTGGCTCGCTTGATGATAACGGCGATCAATGATTTCACCGCGTTCATTAACCGTAACGACTTCAAATTCAAAAATTTCTAAACTTTGAGGGGAGGGGGTTAAAGGAACGCCAGTCGCATCTCCCAACCTTTCCATTGCCCACGCTTCCCAACGTTGTTCTACTTTTGGGCTCCCCGCAAGGTCGGCGGCAGCATAAATAGATGCGATTAAGTCCGGCCTATCAATCTGTTTTCCCACCGTGACAGCCCATTGTTCAATCTGTTGGCAACGGGGGTTATGTGTCAGTTGATCAAATTGGCTTATCACACTATGTAGATAGATGCCGGCTTGTTGAGCTTTGCCATTGCCGGCTTCACAACACGCAAGGATTAAATCACGGCTCAATTCATCGGCTACGGATTTAATAGTCACTTGCTGTAAGATTGAGCGAGCCCGGTTAAATAGCTTCGCTTGTTGGGCAAATATCCAAGCGGCCTGAAATCGGTCATTG
>LUTY01000833.1 GCA_001640045.1 Candidatus Thiomargarita nelsonii
AAATAAATGACTTGAATATATCTGATAATTTATGATTCAGTACTTATTGGAGGTACAGTTATGAATCGCTATTTAGTGATGCTAGGCTTGTGTATAACATTGTTGTTACCAAACTTCGCCTATTCAAAGGGGTACGCATTACTCATAGGGATACAAGATTATCCAGAAAAACTAGGGGCTTTATATGGTCCTCATAATGACATTGCGTTAATTAAAAACGTCATTCAAGAAATTCTGGATATTCAAGACATCGAAGTCCTAAAAGATGCTACCCATACGCAGATTGAAAAGGGAATTAAAAATCTGTCTAATAATATTGGGAACGATGATTTCGTCTATATCCATTATTCGGGACATGGTTCACACTACCCTAACAGAAACCCAGAACAAGATATTGAAATTTCTGATTATGATCAGACTTGGATTCCGTCAAAAGCACGCGCTGGCGAACTCGCTGGTATAGACGATTTCGATATTCTGGATGATGAAATTAATGATTGGCTACAGCCCCTTTTTAATAAAACTCAGCATGTCATAATTGTCTCAGATTCTTGTCACTCAGGGACAGCGACTCGATATGCTGAAAAAATCGTGAGAACTGTATCCATGGATAAGCGAACATACCATCCTTATCGCTCCAAATCACCAACGTCAAATAACCAAGGTATTCGTATTGGGGCAACAGAAGACGACAAATCCGCTTTTGAAAGAGTTATTAATGAAAAATATTTCTCGTTTCTGCCTTTTACTCGGGAGCAATATTATGGTGTTTTTACTTGGTTTTGGGCTAAAGCTTTAAAGGAGTATAAACCTTTAAAAGAGTCCTCCTATAAAGATCCTCACTACTGGTACACTGTTTTTGATAATGCTTACGAATCCACAAAAAAGTATAATGGACAACACCCTCATTTGGATCAACCTCCCTATTTGTATTTTGTTTCACTTGAATTAGATCGAAAAAACCGCTGTAAAACAGTTAAAAACTATGATTCTTTTGATAAGCTTCAAAAAGACTTGTTTGAAAAAGTAATGGGAGAGAGAGTTTGTATTAAACTTCCTAATTCTTCCCAAGTTTTTCATCCATCCCCCCCC
>LUTY01000834.1 GCA_001640045.1 Candidatus Thiomargarita nelsonii
GTGACAGAAAACTGGCCCGATGTCATTCGAGTCAATTATATCCAAGATAAATCTAAAGATGTGCGTATCATCCTAAAAGATTTACAAAACAACGTATTAAGTGCCGTCATCTTGGTCAGTATAGTCATTCTCGGCGTGCTTGGTGTACATACCGCCACTTTAGTCGCTATTGCCATTCCCGGCTCATTTTTACTGGGTATTTTAGCCCTCTATCAAATGGGACTGACCATGAATATTGTAGTATTGTTCAGCTTGATTTTAGCCTCTGGGATGCTGATTGATGGCGCGATCATTGTGACCGAATTTGCAGAACGCAAAATGAGTGAAGGGATGCCACGCACTGAGGCGTATGCGATGGCGGCTAAGCGGATGTTTTGGCCCATTATTGGGGCGACGGCGACCACTTTAGCGGTGTTTTTGCCCTTGTTATTTTGGCCTGGCATCGTCGGTGAGTTTATGAAATATTTGCCCATCACAGTGATTGCAACCTTAACCGCTTCTTTATTTATGGCCTTGATTTTTATGCCGACTTTGGGCGCGATATTTGGTCAACCCAGTTCTGTGGGGAAGTTTAATCATGATACAGCCCCCTTGCATACGATCACCGGCTTTACCGGATTCTATATTCGCGTCTTGGGCGTGTTGATACGTTTTCCGCTGATCGTTTTGTTGATTGCTTTATTGTTATTAGTCGGCGTGAATGTCGCCTATATGAATTTTGGCAAAGGCGTAGAATTTTTCCCCGATGTTGAGCCGGAACGCATTAATGTCTATGTCAGGGCACGCGGAGATTTATCGGTGCAAGAGCGGGATAAGCTGGTGCGTGAAGTGGAGTCACGGATTCTTGATATGCCGGAATTTGCCAGCTTATATGCTAATAGTGGGATGGTTTCTCCTGACAATGCGCCTGAAGATACGATTGGGGTTATTGCCATTGAATTTGTGAACTGGCAGCAACGCCGCCCAGCCAAAGAAATCATGGCAGAAATCCGGCAACGCACTGCGGATTTAGCGGGCATTTTTGTTGATATTCTTAAGCAAGAAGATGGTCCCGGTGCGGGCAAGCCCATCAAAATCGAAATCAGTGCCCGC
>LUTY01000845.1 GCA_001640045.1 Candidatus Thiomargarita nelsonii
GTCCTTGAGCGTCTCTTCATAAATCCGCCGGGCAGCCTTGAGGTCGCCTAGCTCATAAAGACAGTTCCCCAAATTCATGCGCGTGATGGCACGATAAGGCCGCAAATCGGTGCGCTTTTCTTTGTCAATCAGAACCTCGTACTCTTTGAGCGTTTCTTCATAAACGCGCCTACCTGTATCGAGGTCACCAAGTTCAGAAAGGCCGTTTCCCAAATTCATGCGCGTGATGGCACGATAAGGTCGCAAATCGGTGCGCTTTTCCTTGTCAATCAGGATATCATACTCCTTAAGCGTCTCCTCATAAGTGCTGCGGGCAGCTTTAAAATCGCCAATGGAATAAAAGCAATTCCCCAAATTCATGCGTGTTATGGCACGGGAAGGACGCAATTCTGTATGCTTTTCCTTGTCAATCAGGCTATCGTAGTCCTTGAGCGTCTCTTCATAACTGCTGCGTGCGGCTTCCAAATCGCCGATTTTTTTTAGGCAAATTCCCAAATTCATGCGCGTTCTAGCACGATCAGGCCGCAAATCTATGCGCTTTTCCTTCTCAATCAGGGTATCGTAGTTTTTGATGGTCTCTTGATAAGCCCCCCGGGCCGCATCGAGATCGCCGATTTTTTTTAGGCAAATTCCCAAATTCATGCGCGTTTTAGCACAGTCGGGCCACAATTCGGTCTTATTTTCCTTATTAATTAGGAGATCGTAGTCCTTGAGGGTTTCTTCATAAGCCCCCCGAGCCGCATCGAGATCGCAGAGTTCAGAAAGGCCGTTTCCCAAATTCATGCGCGTTCTAGCACGGTCGGGTCGCAATTCTGTATGCTTTTCCTTGTCAATTAGGGTATCATAGTCTTTGAGGGTCTCTTCATAAGCCATTCGGGCTGCCTCAAGGTCGCCGAGTGAATAAAGGCAGTTCCCTAAATTCATGCGCGTTCTAGCACGGGTGGGCCGCCATTCTGTGTGCTTTTCTTTATCAATCAAGGTATCGTAGTCTTTGAGAGTCTCTTGATAAGCCGTGTGAGCTTTCTCTATCTCGCCGAGTGAATAAAGGCAGAATCCCAAATTCATGCGCGTTCTGACATAGGAGGACAACAAATCGCTACGCTTTTCCTTGTTAATCAGAAAATGATAGTCTTTGAGCGTCTCTTCATAAAGATCGCGGGCGGCCTCGATATTGTTGAGCTCATAAAGGCAGTTTCCCAAATTCATGCGCGTTATGGCACAGTCAGACCGAAAGTAGGCGCGTCCTTCAGCAATCAAGGCTTCATATTTGCTCAAAGCGGCGGTAAAGGCTTCGCCGGCTGCTCGAAATTGGGCTTGCTTATAAGCCTCAAAACCCTTTTCAAACAATGAATCCGCTCGCGCTTCTTTATCTTCTTCAGTCATAGCCTATTCCTTATTAATTGAGTCTTAGCCCTTTTTTTAAATTAATTTTATTTTCAATGATTTATAATTATTAACGGGTTACAAATTCTTGATACATATTTCCCCATTGTTATTAAGTACCTTCGCCAAGCATTTTTTAGGTTGCTAATGGGATGACAGGATACTCGATTTTATGGATGGACACGAACTAGCGCAGCCATTTTAAAACAGTCTTGGACTATATAAGTGGCATTTCGCCGTAAAATGTTGTATTTTTGATATAAAATATACTCGATTAAATTTTTATTGACAACTATAATTTTTTAAAACTTTTATGTCATTTCGACCAACGGGAGAAATCTTGGAACCGTCCAAAGATCCCTCCTGAAGGTCCCTCACGTTGTCGGGAGGATGACAAAAGTTTGTATCGAGTCACAAAAGACCGCAGGTCTGATCAATGGGAGATTTCGGGGAATAGCACAAGAAACTGGGAGCAATTGAGAGAGCAATGGGAGTTGATTTATAGTGGTCAAAAATAGGGACAAATGTGTTCAAAAGTGTTTAACAAACAGACAAAAAAACGGCTTGACATTCCGACAATAAATGCTAAAATCATCCGTCTGCGTAGGGCATGATCAAACATTGCGATTTGGTCTCGAAGCTAGCCTGTCATAGCAGATTTGATGTAAATACCGGGGGCTAACCGGGAATTCACGCACGGGGACAAGACGGCTCTGTAACCAGAAACCATTTCTGGCGGCAACCAGCTTGGATGAATCGTGAACTAAGCCGTGATTTCTATGATCACAAATTAGGTAGCAGAATTGGGCAAAGAGTGAGGTGGGCAAGCTTGCCCACCCAAACTAAACCTTAATTTCTCAAAGGTTTTCCTTTTTTCAACATATGTTCGATTCGAGCCTGAGTTTTCTTGGTTTTCATCAGTGTAATAAAATGTTCAGCCTCTAAATTGAGTAAGCGTTCATCGCTGACCATGGTGTTTGGAGCTACATCACCCCCTGTCATTACCGTTGCAATTTGGATCGCAATATTGTAATCGTGTTCAGAGATAAAGTCGCCTTCAAAATAATTTAATAACTGAGCTTGGATAGTAGCACGTCCGCCATCGCCTGCGACTTTGATAGGCACTTGCCAAGGGGGAGTATAAGAATTTGCCAGTGCTTTAGCCTCGCTATGGGCAACGTGTAAAATTTCATTTGGATTCATGACAATTTTGTCAGCAGATCGCAAATACCCCATTTCTTTAGCCTCAATCGCACTGGTGGCTACTGTGGCTTTGGCAATATTTTCAAAATATTTTACCACAAATGGAAATATTTCATTGCCTTTGGCATCTATAGAGGCGCGTAAGGCCATTTCTTTACAACCGCCACCTGCGGGTAACACGCCTACGCCAATTTCTACTAATCCAATGTAACTTTCTAAACTGGCTACAACTCGGTCACAATGTAAAAGCAGTTCGCAGCCACCGCCGAGTGCTATGCCATTGACAGCGGCAATTGTTGGTACTGGTCCATGCTTTAAGCGCATAAAGACTTTTTGGAGCTGAACGATGACATCTTTGACATTGGGCATATTTTCTTCAAGCTTGGGTAAGTCAGAGACTGTCTCGACCACCTTTTGTTTTAATTTGCCCATTAAGCCCGCTTTTTGCTCCAGTTTGCCATATTTGGCACTCATTAAAACTTCATACAAATTGGCACCGGCACAAAACGGGGCCGATTCTTGCCATACAATGAGGGCTTTATGACGGTTTTCTGCGATATCCAGTGCTTGACTGATACCCATAATCACGTCATAACTCAGTACGTGCATTTTCGTTTTGAAGCTTAAAATGCCAATGTCTGGCTCTAAACTCCAATAGCGTATGGCTTCGTTTTCAAAAAGGGTGGTGCTATCAGGTGCCGATTCGCCAGAGAGCTTGTTGGGATATAATTGTTTTTTGTAAACGGGATGCTTGAAGCTGCTTATTTTTTGGCCGCTCTCCGCTGACCAAGAGCCTTCATCATCATGTACACCAGTACGATGTGGGTCTAGTACCCATTCAGGTATTTTTGTGGCTGATAATAGGTGACCGGCTTTGGCTTCTGATTTGAGATGGTTTGCGATGGTCTGCC
>LUTY01000836.1 GCA_001640045.1 Candidatus Thiomargarita nelsonii
TGGGTGATTGTGGTTTTAGTCGTATTTTAGGTAGGCGTCCAAAATTTATCGATCTGTGCGGTTAGATGTTAAGCCCCCTTTTTTTAAGGCTTGTACAAGGAGATAAAAAACCATAAAAATAGTAATGAATTGCGAATTTCCGCTGTTGCGGGGGATTTCTAACCGCACAGGTTGAATTGATTTTACAATTCATTTAGGAGTATTATACTCGATGTTCAAGTTTTTATCGCAGTGGTGAGTACAGCTAATGCTCAACAACGAATAAAACCTTCAACACCGCAAGATCATTGGAGCTAACAAAACCTGTGATTCATCAAACAATGCAGGCGCGATTTTTGGCAGTCTAACAAACCCGGAGGATTTGAGAACAGTGATGACCTTGAATCTTGAAGGTTTTTATTCGTTGTTTAACATTAGTTGTACTCACCATCACGACAAAAAACTTGAACACCGAGAATTTGGGACGAAAAACACAGTCATAATTTGTTAAGAGTTATGAGAAAAAATGGCTTGAGAGCAAATTTAATCCTCACATTTTTTTTGAAGCTACGTCTAAAGAAATAAAGGCAAGCAAATATGTGAAATTTTTTCATCCCCTCGCGGCTTGTTTTTCTGGGGGAGTGGCTTACGTCACTTACTTGAGTAAGTTTGGTGAATTGTTTTTGTCTAAACCTTTAAGGCAACTCCAAAAAATAAATATAGCATCGATGGGGTAATCCCTTGTGGTTGCCCCTACATGCAAATATTGTAGGGTATTGTAAAAATATGGCAAGTACAAGTTGATCAGTACAAGTGATACAACTGGTACAACCAGTACAAGTGGTACAACTGATTTAAAATCGAATACTTATTGGAGTTGTATTCCACCCGCAGGTACAATTTTGGTAACCTCTCAAGAACTCCAGGTCAGAGATTCTTTGCAAGAATTAGATTCATTAGATTTCAATAGATTATTATATTTTATAAAAGCATCTACCTGGGGTTATTGAGATGTTACCAATTTTGCTCGGTACAACTACCGGTTGGGTATAATGATGGTAAGCAAGCTGGAATTGATGAATGCAAAGCAGACCCCGCTTCTTGCGGTATTAC
>LUTY01000837.1 GCA_001640045.1 Candidatus Thiomargarita nelsonii
GTCTACTCTGCCATTTATTTTTAAACACGTTGCTGCTATGCCAGATGTGCATTGTGGTATAGGCGCAACTATTGGCTCAGTTATTCCGACGCGAGGCGCTATTATCCCTGCTGCGGTTGGGGTTGATATCGGCTGCGGGATGTCTGCCGTCCAATTATCATTAACTGCTAAGGATTTACCTGATAATTTGTCTGGCATTAGGGCGCAAATTGAGCAAGTAGTGCCCGTCGGTTTCGATATGCACCAAGAGCCCGTAGCAGCCTTCAACAAAATGGGCGAACAATTGGATGTGCTACTCCAAAAACATCCTGCCCTGATCAAAATGAAAAAGAATTTTCATGACGATTGGCGATTGCAAATGGGCACATTGGGAGGGGGCAATCATTTTATCGAATTGTGCCTTGATGAAAATCAAAATGTCTGGGTTATGTTACACTCAGGCAGTCGCGGAGTGGGCAATATCATTGGACGTTATTTCATCGGACTGGCTAAAAGGGATATGGAAAAGTGGTTTATCCATCTCCCAAACACCGATTTAGCCTATTTTCCACAAGGTACTGAACATTTTGATGACTATTGGCAAGCAGTATTATGGGCACAAGAATATGCCCGGATCAATCGTCAAGAAATGATGCGTTTAATTTTAGAAACCCTCTCTGCTGTTGATTTACCCCCCTTTGACGTGATTGATGAAGCTATCAGTTGTCATCATAATTATGTGGCTTTGGAAAATCATTATAAATCAAATGTTTTTTTGACCAGAAAAGGGGCAATTAGTGCGCGAACGGGAGAATGGGGGATTATTCCGGGTAGCATGGGTACTAAATCTTATATTGTTCAAGGTAAGGGTAATGCAGAAAGTTTTTGCTCATGCAGTCACGGTGCGGGGCGTCGAATGGGGCGCAAAGAGGCGAAGCGGCGTTTTAATATCCAAGATATGATAAAGCAAACTGAAGGTGTGGAATGTCGTAAAGATGATGGGGTAATTGATGAAATTCCCGCCGCTTATAAACCGATTGATGAAGTGATGGAAAATCAAAGCGATTTGGTAGATATTGTTCATACCTTGAAACAAGTGGTTTGTATTAAAGG
>LUTY01000838.1 GCA_001640045.1 Candidatus Thiomargarita nelsonii
ATAAAATGGGTTTATTTGATGAGTCTAGCACGGAAACACAATCACAGAAAGCCATCCTTGCACTCCTGATGATGTTTAGGCTCGTCCAAGATTAACTCATGACTCATCAACGAATAGGCATTTGCGGCAGCCACCGCACAGGCAAGACCACTTTAGCCGAATTCATTTCCAAAAAGACGGGAATACCTTTTGTCAAAACCAGCACCAGCGCGGTTTTTAAACAACATGGCTTACACCCGTCACAGTCTCTGGATTTTAAAACGCGCCTTTGGATTCAACACCGCGTCAATGAGGCTGCTCTTGAAGCTTGGGGCGATCCAAAAGCGAGCTTTGTGACGGATAGAACGCCCATAGATTTTATGGCTTACACCTTGGCAGATATTCAAGGTAGCACCCAAGTTGATTTTGCCGAATTAGAAGCGTATCTTGTTCAGTGTTTTGAAGTGTGCAATCAGTTTTTCACGAGGCTGGTTGTAGTCCAACCTGCTATTCCTCTTGTTTATGAAGAAGGTAAGGCTGCATTGAATCGGGCGTATATGGAACACCTTAATATTATTATCCAAGGTTTGTGTAGGGATGAACGGCTTAAATGCCCGTCAATGGTTATCAAACGTAATATCATCAGTCTTGAGGAGCGTGCAAGGTACGCCTTGCACTCCTGAGTACTTTGGAGGATATTTCATGCCCTTAAGATCAATCGCTTTACTTGCCGGACTTATCCCTTTATTTTCAGTTCATGCGGTTTATTTGATATCCGCCATTTTTGAGCATGTGTCGTGGTGTGTCCCTTATTTTGAGGGGTGTACTTCTATTAGCAAAGCAGGACGACATAGCCCAGCCAATTATGTTTTTCGCGCCACCATGATTCCGTGGGCTGTTGTTTTGATGATTTATTGGACGTTGGTTTGTGAATGGCTGATTGCTATGGGGGATAAGAAGGGGTTAGTTAATCGTGCTATTTTATATTTGGGCATTATTGCGGCTATTTTTCTCATTCTTTATGCGACAGCTTTAGGCGCTGAAGGACAAATCTATCGCTTACTTAGAAGATATGGCGTTATCATTTTTTTCGCTTTCACTTACCTTGCTCA
>LUTY01000839.1 GCA_001640045.1 Candidatus Thiomargarita nelsonii
TTTTGCCATGTGCAATCTGCACCCGTGCTTCGGGTACTAATTCTTCTACCTCTCGCTGTTATTCAAAACTCTTTTCGAGGATAAAGTTTTTTGTACACAAAAAACTTTATCCTCGAAAACACAATTAACAGAACATTCTTTGACAACTTGATGACTATTTCAGACTCCAAACGCGATGCCACCCGTGAACGGTATAATTTTGCTTGCGGTTATTGTGGTATCAGTGAAATTGATGCGGGCAGTGAATTAGAAATTGACCATTTTCACCCTATCATGCACGGTGGAAATGATGAGTGTGATAATTTAGTCTATGCTTGTTCGGCTTGTAACCGCAACAAAGCGTCTTATTGGCCTTCACTTGATACACCACCCCATATGCATCTACTTCATCCGCTAACAGATGACCTGAATATTCATATCACCCTTTTGCAAGATAGTTATTTAGCAGGCTTGACACCTCGTGGTTGGTTTCATATTGAGTGGCTACATCTTAATCGTCCACAGCTGGTTACTATGCGACAACGGCGAGCTATTTACCAACGTACTCAAAAAATGATCGAAAAAATGCAACAAATTAATCACCAGTTAGTGGAACGTATCGCTTCACAAGAGCAAGAACTATATATTCTCCGTCAAAAAGTGCGCCGCTTAATGGGGGGATAATTGTTCCCAAGGATATGTTTGATTGTTGTGATAAAATGAGTATCAGTAATGGATTACAAAAAATTATTAAAAATCAAGATTTGACATTGTAAATAAGAATTGATGCTTTAGTACTTATTTTTTCATTAAAAAACTTTAATTTGACATTTGATAACCAAAACATGGCAGTAACAGACACATTAAAAAAAGCTTTTCTTGCCCTTGAAAAAGCCGAGAAAAAAATTGCCCAATTAGAAACCGCTCACCGAGAACCCATAGCCATTATTGGTATGGCATGTCGTTTCCCGGGTGGTGCTAATAACCCAGAGAAATATTGGAATATTCTAAAAAATGGGATTGACACCATTACTGAAGTACCAGTAAGTCGTGGAGATTGGGATAGTTATTACGATCCTGATCAAACGGCAGAGGGTAAAATGTATACCAC
>LUTY01000840.1 GCA_001640045.1 Candidatus Thiomargarita nelsonii
CGGCTCTTGATAAAATTGGGCATATTTATAAACGGCTTGTAAACCTTCCTCTTCAGTGAGGTAAGGGGAAAAGCGTATTTGCCTGAGTCGTCCCGCCTCTAAATATTTACGAATCACCATAAGCAGCCAGCCAACATAAGAGCCGGTGACAAGCATAGGCGCAATTTTTGACTCAGAAAGAGAGTGAAAACTGCCCGCCAACGTTTCAATCGGCGCGGTTTGATAAAGTGGATCGGGATAAACATATTGAGTGAAATTTTGAAATTCATCTATTATGACCAAAAACCGCTTTTCATAAAAAGCCGCAAAGCGATGAGGAGCGGAACAGGCAGTATCCCACATTAAATCGTGACTGCCGCCAACCTCTTTATTTTGAAGCAGGAAATCCACATCATCTACAAACTCGCCAATGGCATTGGCCTTCCCATATTTCCTGATATCTTCAAGAGAAAGTTGTTTGTTAACCAATTTTTCATCCCTTTCCAAAAAAGAAATATACTGTGAGGCAAAGGCACGGTAGTATTTAATAGCCAAAGTCGGATACCAAATTTTAGTATCAGCCACATCAAAAAAAAAGGGAATTGTTACTCCATTTTCACTCCACAATTGGTTGAAAATCCGTTGCACAAACACCGTTTTCCCGCTTTTTCGACGGGCTAGGATCACGCGGGATTTGGACAATTTGTCCGGGATTTTGTCCAACCATTTTTGAAATTGACGAAATTCTTTTTCTCTACCCACCAGCAATTCAGGTTGGCCGATTTTTTCAGTTAAGGGATATTGCATATTGTTTGTCCATTTAGTTGTTTCGGGAATGAGCGGAGCGATTTCCCGAAACATAACTATTTTTTCGAGATAATTGAAGGGTGCCAAATATTATGAAAACAATAAACGTTTCGGACGGGATTGCAAATCCCGTCCGGCACCGAGGCGTCCAAGATAAATCTTGGACTCCTACCAAAATTTAATGACGGATGCCAGGCACACTGAGAATGCGTCCATTGCTCTTTGCCATCAGATAGAGCTCAATATCACCATACTCCGGCGCATCCGGTGGCAACTCGTTAGCACGGACTGATACGTTACACCA
>LUTY01000841.1 GCA_001640045.1 Candidatus Thiomargarita nelsonii
GCTATTTTTAATTCAAAAGTGCTTAAATTTGACAACACCGCATCCCATTCTAAACGAGCTAGCTCAGTCAGTCCAATAAAATACAATTCACGAGCACGTAACATACCCGCTTGTTTTTCAAACAATTGCTCTTTTTCTTTTTGACTGATTTTTAAGGGATGTGACTGGAACTGATACTGTTTTCCAAGCCGTCCAGCCGCTAAAAAGCCATAGTAGTCTCGATTTTGAGATAATGTTTTAAACCGTTTTTCGGCTTTCTTGGTTTCCCCTGTTTGTTCCAAGGCGCGTGCCTGCCAATATTGAAATTGGAGTTTATCTTGCTCAGTGATTGGCAAAGATTGTATGAGTTTTGTAACAGCCTGCCAATTTTGTTGAGCAAGGGCGATTTGTAGTCTTGCTTGGATGATCTTATCATCAACCAAGTCTTTATCCACTTTTGTGAGCCAACGTGCAGCTTCTGGGTGGTTTTGTCTCACGCTCCTTAACACAATGTCGTAAAACAATTCCGCATTTTCCTGATCAGTGAAAGCGTAGCGCGTTTTATAGTTTTTCCAATGTTGATAGGCACTGTCAGCATCTTTGCGTGCTAAGCGTCGGAGCCCATGCAATAGTATCTCGCGAGCAATAGGTGTATCATCAGATAGCTTAAATTCGTTCAATGTACTAGCCGGTTTGTTGTGCATATCCTGCCAGAGAGTCGCCAATTCTTGATCTGCCTCAGGCAAGCTTTTAGCGATAAAGCGAGCCAGCCCTATATTCCCCTTTTGCATAGCGAGGCGAATGCGTTGCCAGCGCATTTCATTGGTGATGAGTTCATTGTCATAGAGATAGGCAAACAACGGATCACATTCGTTGGGCTGAGAAATGCCAACAAGCCATAAATCTTTTGCTTTCTCCAATAGTTCTTCTTTCAATTCTCCCTGAGTCTTAAAATGTGCTTGGAGATGGTAACATTGCAAAACGGTGCTTTTTTGTGGCGTGTAATTGGCAATGAAGGTTTGCCAATCGCCTTTTTGAGCCAATTTTGTGAGCCACGCTTGTCGCAATAATTGTGCGATGGGACTGTCTTTGTACTGTTCTAAAAATGCT
>LUTY01000842.1 GCA_001640045.1 Candidatus Thiomargarita nelsonii
GACCGATTTATGTGCAAGATGTCGCCAAGGTGATTGATGGGCCATCAGAACTGACTAAAATGGTGGCTTATTACAGTGCTAACAGCCTACCTGTCGCCGATGGAGCCCCCGCTGTCACCATCGCCATTGCAAAAAAAGAAGGCAGTAATGGCGTGACGGTAGCGAAAGCGATTTTGGCAAAATTAGAAACACTCAAAGGCCGCTTAATCCCTGATAATATTCACGTCAGCGTCACTCGCAACTATGGCAAAACGGCTAATGATAAAGTGAATGAATTGCTGGAAGCACTGCTGGTTGCCGCCATTGTGGTCAGTATCTTGTGCTGGATTACCATTGGTGCCCGCCCAGCCATTGTGGTGATTACGGTGATACCGGTGGTCATCCTGATTACGATTTGGTCCACTTGGGTATTGGGCTATACCATCAACCGAGTCAGCCTATTTGCTTTGATTTTCTCTATCGGTATTTTGGTAGACGATGCCACGGTGGTTGTAGAAAACATTTTCCGCCGCTGGTTGCGGGAAGATAATACCAGTATTGAGACAGCGGTAGATGCCGTGCGAGAAGTCGGCAATCCTACCATTATCGCCACCTTTACCATTCTCTCCGCCTTACTGCCGATGGGATTTGTCAGCGGTATGATGGGTCCCTATATGTTTCCCATTCCGGCACTCGGCTCACTGGCTATGCTGTTCTCCCTATTTGCAGCCTTTATGTTTACGCCGTGGTTTTCCCTGCGTCTCAAACCTAACCTAGCTCACTTGCGTCAGGCAGAGGAGCGAGAAAGAAAAGTCCAAGAATCCGTCGGACGTTATTACCGACCCATTATACAGCCTTTGATTAAAAGGCGTTTGCTGGGCTGGGGGTTAATTGTCACGATTGTTGTGGCCTTCTTCCTCGCCTGTTCGATGCTTTATACCAAAGCAGTGACGGTCAAAATGTTGCCTTTTGACAATAAACCAGAATTCAACGTGGTGATCAATATGCCGGAAGGCACGGCACTGTTGGCAACGGGTAATTTTACCCGACAAATGGCAGAAAAACTGAAGGAAATACCGGAAGTGACCGCCTTGCAGACTTATGTAGCC
>LUTY01000843.1 GCA_001640045.1 Candidatus Thiomargarita nelsonii
TCGCGCCGGCTGTTGCTGCAAGCGTTTCTATTGCTGCCCCTAGTGGCACTATCCTTGAAATTTTGGGGAGTCAAACGCACGCAAACCGGTTTAGCACGACTGCTACCAGCAACTGAATTGCCGCTCTCAAGTGAGGTGCGCCTACCCAAAGTTGTGAAAACCATTAGGATGGTGCAGTTAGCTGCGAGATATTGCCAACCCTGGGCAAACTGCCTGAAAAAGTCTTTAGTGCTGTGGAGCTTGCTGCGTCATCAAGGCATTAATAGCGAATTACGGATTGGGGTACGAAGGGAGACGGAAAATTTTGAGGCCCACGCTTGGGTGGAATGTGAAGGCGTTGCCCTCAATGACACTCAGGACGTGCGTTCGCGCTTTGCGATGTTCGATTCTCCCATTGAAGTGCATACTTATAATTAGCAACTTGGGTTATTTTATATTATAAAGCAACCAACGCATAGCCCAATCATGTTTGTGCGCTGTCTTCAATTCTTCAACTGTAAATGGCAGAGCAACTTCACTGCCAAGTTTGACAAAGTTTTCTAAGTTATGACTGTCATTAAGGGCTAAAAATCGATTTTTTAGCCCATCATCAGCACGTAATTGTTGGATAAATTGTAAAGCTATTTTAATAGACATAAACTTGCTCAAATAATAAATATTTATAGCACTATAGGGGCACTACCCATGATTAAACTATCACAATTTTCACCAGAAATGCAATTGTTGGTTGCCTGTGCCCGAAAAACTTTGACACCGGCTGACTCGGAGCACATCGTTAAATTGTGCGAGAAACCACTCAATTGGCAGACTTGGTTAAACTTGGTGGATCGACACCGGGTCACGCCCCTTATTTGGCATAGTCTAAATCAGCTTGACAACATACCTATCCCTGAACCGACACTTGACGCTCTCCAGCAACGAATTAAAATCAATACGAGACACACCTTATTCCAAACGATAGAACTGGCCAAATTAGTGCGACTTTTTGAAAAGGCGGGCATCCCGATCATGTCTTTTAAGGGACCGGCACTGGCAATACAAGCATACAGCAATTTGGCATTACGCCATGCTGGTGATTTAGATTTGC
>LUTY01000844.1 GCA_001640045.1 Candidatus Thiomargarita nelsonii
GCAGACGCGGTGTTTATTGAGGAGACTGGAGAATCAAGATGTTTTGAATTTCCACTTGGTAAAGCCAGTGAGCCGAGTCAAACTGACGATGAAGAGCCTTGGATCCCAGATTTTTAACTTATCGGAGCTACAACAATGAAATTAATAAACCACACTTTATTAGTGGTAATGTTAATATTAAACACGGAGATACTCGCCGTGCCTGTACTTCAAAACCCACTGGATAAAGAAACCTTATCCAACCCAGACGCGGAAAAAACGCCGATATTAATAGACAGTGCCCTTGCTACTCTCTACTATCCTTGGAATGCGATAAAAATCTTGCATAAAAAGGGAGCCCCTAAAATTTCTTTTACCGCGAGCCCAAAAGGGGTGATGGTAACGGCAACGGTTTCTTTGGATGTTCATTGGCAGCAACTCAGTGAATCTGTAGAGGATTTCAAACAAACGCATCCTGACTGGCAACAAATCAATTTAGTGCCTATTCATCCAGAAACAGGCAAATACATTTTCGCGCTTCGAGCAGCCAATGGGAAAAGATACTATTTTCCTAATAGCAGCGTTGAGAACACCATTCCAAAAAATCAAGTTGTTGTCAGTCTCAGTTTAGCTGGAAAAAGGGCTAATGGTTTTGTTAATGCCCTGATGAAAGGTGCTGTCATGGAAATCCATTACAAATACCAGTTCAGCGCGTTAATCAATGCTCAAAATACCCAGACACAGCCAGTTAAAGTACACAGTAAGATTGAACTAAATGGATATTGTGACGCATTTCCACAGCATTTCAATTACCAGTTAAAGGGGGGACAGTTTGAACAAGGTTGCCTGCCTGACATGGAAGTGACTAACTTGCCTGAGAGATTAACGCATCAACAGATTTGTGAAATTTTGCCAGAATTTTGCCAGCCAGCACCAACGATGGCAAGCCGTGAAAAACCGGAAAAATCATCGGATGAGTATTGTCTGATGTTTCCTGATGAATGCCCTGAGAAGGCAGAGCAGCGACTGAGTGAAATTTCTGATGAAGACACGGAGACTATGAAAGAGATTTGTGAAATAGACGAGCCTAACTCTTCAAAATGTCTCA
>LUTY01000854.1 GCA_001640045.1 Candidatus Thiomargarita nelsonii
TTATCCGACATTCCCAAGCGTAGCCCTAATTTCAATAGCAAGCGCGATAATCGCAAGGCGTATTGCAATACACCCCAAACAATTTGATATCGAATGGCGCGTTATTCCTAATATTTGGCGGGGGTTGCCCAAACCCAGAATCAGCCTCATTGTTGTTGAACGGCGGGGTTTAGGCAACTACGCAGCTCTGAGGTTTTAGGATAGTCTCTTAAGCTTTTTTCCAAATTTCTTTGGACGAGCCCGCAGTCCAAAGCTAAAGCTTTGGACTCCAACAACAATGTCGATCTAACTAAAGTTGAGGTTGAATTTAGATAGCAATTCTATTGATAACTATTGACATGTATACATCATTACGCATATATTTCAATAATTATGAATAAGGGAGGTATCAACCCTTTATCCATTCGCCTAATGATGGCTCAGGTTACTTTGCTTGAACCCATTTTTTTAATGTGGAAGGCTAACCACGAGTGTTAAATTGCAGATTTAACTTGAGTTTTTTATAATTGTCAAGTTTTTTAAAGTGAAGGGATGTTATAAGTTTTTCTGTACCCCAGTTCGTCTTGATTTGGGGTGCTATATGCACTTATGATATTTACATATCAATAGTTATCAATATTTTTGTGTACTATAATCTATATAGGAGTATTCTAGTTATTTTCAATAACTTGCTTTATATTAAATACAAATACATTCTATAACCTATTGATAATATTTGCTATCGGAAATAGACCGTCTAAACTTTAGTAAGTTATAGATATGAGATTGCTGAGGCGAAGATAACCCAAGAGGAACAGCCAGAAATCCTCCGCCAGCCGGATGCGCGTGCTGAGGATCCGTTTGGCTATCGCGCTGAGTTTATTAAATTGGTTAAATTGGCTCAGTCATTAAGTACTCGATGTTCTAGTTTTTTTGGCTTGACACAGTGACTTATTTGTGTATTAACCCAGGGTTATTTTAAATAAGTCATTGAAATATATTAAAATAAGTCATAAAATACCCTAAAAAACGGGTGCTATTATGCGGTCTGATACCCGTCAAAAATCCATAAAACTTGATAGATTTTAAGGCTTAATGACCACGGATAATAGTTACCAACTTATTAATTGTTAAGACTATTTTTAATATTAACCCCGATTTTTTTTGTCAAGTTAAAAAAACTAGAACATCGAGTAAGTAGCAATTAAAAGCAAGTGTAGGGTGCATCCTACGCACATTTTTAGGTCGAGCGTGTAGTTTAGGCGTGGAAAGAGGGTGCGTAGGACGCACCCTACGATCGTACTGGTTAGTTATTAAGCGTTCTACTGGAAAGGCTAAGATATATAATTATCTAAATAATAAAAAGCTATTTGATAGTTTTAAATTTACCGGCTTAAGTAACTTTGACTTTTTCTCCTCGAATTACTATTTAAAAGAGGAATAAGTGGCTAATGAAAAAAGTGGCTGTTTTTGTAGAAGGGCAAGGAGAACAAATATTTGTCAGGCATTTACTTAATTATCTGATTGAACCGACTAAGTTTAGTTTTGAATGTTTGTGTTTACGAGCAGGAAATTTAGATAGAGTACCTTATACTCATAAAAACGAACCTGCTGAAATCCACTTTTTGATTATCAACGCACAAGGGGATGGTAGCGTGTTACCTGCCATTAAAAAACGAGAACAAGGGCTATTAAGGCAAGATTATCATAAAATCATTGGGTTGCGTGATATGTATTCGCAAGCCTATTGTGAAATATCGCCCGGAGTTATTGATGACAAACTCATACAACAATTTATTGACGGCGCCAATAATAGCATGATGAGCCAGCCTGATAAAGAAAATCCATCCGACTTAAGTTCTGTAAAAAACGATGAAATTCATTTAGCGCGTCAAAGAGTTCAGTTTTTTGATTCTGCCAACGTTCTACAATACGAAGCCGCAAAATGGTATCCAGTTCAAAGTCATAACTATGGCGAAAGACATGCCTAAATCCCCGTAAATCATTCAACCTTTTTCTCAAAGTCTCCGGAAGCAGGGCAGGCCTCACGTTCGGAATTTCCAGAAACATTTTGTCCATTAACTCCTTATGCCACTGCGTTTCGTTGACTATATGATTTTCAAAAGTCCGCGAAACGTCTAAGGCATTATACAAATTATGCAAAATATAAGCCGTCGCTGCCCCCGTTGGAAAAGAAGGATTTTCTCCTTGTAATTCTTACAACAGTTGGCTTAATTGGTTGTCTAACTTAACAATAGCCGCCAAATCAGGCTCAATAACCGCACTGAGAGAGGCTAATTTTGTGGCATCATATTTCAGTTTTATAAGCAGCCATCGGTTTCATGTCTGTTGACGGCAGATTTTTCGGGTTTTTACCATGCGCTATCCAATCTCTGTACGCCAAAATTTGTTTGGCATGCCCAATTAAATCAGGCTGGTTTTTAAACAAACTGTCTTTGAGAAAGTCTAAAATCTCCGCTGATTTCCAAAATTCAACTTCTTTTTCAAAGTGTTTGTAAATCCTCAGACTCCTTGTGACTCTCCTTAATCATACGCTCAGCATCAGTGATGGTTTGTGTTTCAACGTTGGAGTAATCGTTGCCTTGCAATCGGTTCCTTGGTTTTGATAGCTCTTTTGGCAATTCTAAAGCTATCTCTAGCGGTTTCATAAACCAACAGCTTCGAGTACAACGGACTAGAATTCATAATCGCTTACATAAGTGATCAGTTGCAGTAGTGTGGTTTTATTGTTGATAAAATGGGGATCCTTCTCCAGGCGTTGTTCTTGCCAATACCAGCCATCTGCCTCAATTTTAAAGAAGGTTTGTGGATCACTTTTCAGCATATAGAGAACATATTCTCTATCCAGCCAACCTTCTACATCAATTGCCCCTTCTGCCAGCAGAACAGAGGCACCAGTGGGTCTAAAATCCGCCAACACTTCACCTTCAGGTGTTTTAATGGACAGCAGGGGCACTTTGTAATGCCCTAATGCTTCTATAATGTCAATCTCGCCGTTTTCCAAAACCAACGGCTCATCCTGTAGCCAGTCTCTAATATCAGTGTACAGTTGATTGACGCGCTGTAAGTAAATCTGCTTTTTGTCTTCAACAACTTCTGGCTGTTGTTCGGCAACTGCATTGCTCATAATAGCCTCGTTATGTGGTAAGTACTGTTCCTGACTCAGTACGCTTAAAATGATAATATTATTCACCATATTATGTCATTGTGCAAGCCTTTATTTTTCATGGATACCCGCCCATCGCCACTGAAAAACCGCGAAAAGCCTTCAGCATGATTAAGTAAGGGTTTTGATTTATCCCCGCTTGGTTTTATTCGTTGTCTTACATTTGCTGTACTTGTTGCAGGACGCGGAGCGTCCAGGCAGGCATGATCTCCGCTTCGCTCCGTTACTGCGTTTCCCACGCAGAGCGCACTCACTTATACATAAGTATTTAAGTATTTGAAAAAAAAGCAGATTATGTAGGGTGGGTAGAGCGAGAGCGAAACCCACC
>LUTY01000846.1 GCA_001640045.1 Candidatus Thiomargarita nelsonii
CTCAAGGAAAATTTGATGAGGCCCAAAGTGTTACTGAGAAAGCCCACCAAAAACAATCACAGGTGTTTGCTTGGGCCATTAGCTTAGGACATATTTTTTTACTAAAAGGTGATCATCAAACTGCCAAAAGCTATTATCAAGAGGCATTACCTTTAATTCCAGAGGAGGCGAGCTTTGAACAAGAATTCGCCGACTTTGAACAAGTACTCGCCGACTTTGAACAAGAGTTCGCAGATTTTGAATCGTTTATAGAGAAGGAGCAAAGTGAATTAGACTCGATACCGTCGGCTGTAGAGCCGTTCAAATTGGATAACGAATACGAATTTGTGTTTTTTTCATCTCAAACTGTGTCCTTTCAGGCGATAGTTGAAAAGGCTGAACAGGGAGATGCTAACGCACAATTCAACTTAGGCGTGATGTATGGCTTTGGCATAGGAGTCACTCAAAATGACATCTCAGCTGCCAAGTGGTTTCGCAAAGCGGCGAAACAAGAACATGCGGGTGCTTACGGCGGTTTAGGATGGATATTAATCACTCAAGGAAAATTTGATGAGGCCCAAAGTGTTACTGAGAAAGCACTCCAAAAACAACCACAGGCATTGGCTTGGACCATTAACTTAGGACATATTTATTTACTAAAAGGTGAGCCTCAAACTGCCAGAAAGTATTATCGAAAGGCATTACTTGATTATCAAGAGCCATTATTTTTAATGCCAGATGACGTGAGCTTTGAACAAGGAGCAATCGCCGATTTTGAAGGGTTTATAGAGAAGGGCTGGCAAGTAAAAGCTTGTCGAAGTGAATTAGACTGGATTCGGTCGGCTTTCAAGCAGATCAAATTAGCTAAAACTTATGACAATCAATTTGCCCAATCTTATCAACAAGGGCGGTTTGAAGAAGCAGTGCTTTTGGCCGAAAAAGTTTTCCACCTCAGAAAAGAATTTCTCGGATAAAAGCATCCTGAGACGCTCACCAGCCTGAAGATTATAGCTGTCATCTACAAAGACTTAGGTCGTTTTTCGGATGCATTGCCTTGGGCTGAAAAAGCCTATCGTCTGTATAAAGAGCTGTTAGGAGAAAAGCACCC
>LUTY01000847.1 GCA_001640045.1 Candidatus Thiomargarita nelsonii
GCGGTGGAAAACACTCCATCTTTACCAAAGCATTATTAGATGGCTTACAAAAAAGAGAAGAAACGGTCTTCACCGCTCGTACATTATTTAATGATCTTGTCAAAGAAGTTGTCAATAATGCAAAGCAAACCCCTGAATATCGCTTTATCGATCCTAACAGAAGAAGCAGCTTTGTTTTTAAACAATCTGAGACATTTATAGATACCCATGACGTACACAAACGCACCCAATCCCTCTCTTGGGCAAAATTAGCGCATAAAGAGACAGCAATAGGCAATATTACCAATGGCATATTACTCGCCTTAGAAGCCTTACCTCAATACATATTTGCCCCCCAACGACCTTACGTCATTGAGGCTGAAAAACAACTATTTGAAGCCATTCTCAAACATCGTGAACGTTTAATCATGCGAGGGGATAGCGTTTATCGTGTTGCCCTGAGTCCCGACGGTTCACGCCTACTCACAGCCGAACTCACCGGCATTTTTCGCTTATGGCAAGCCGGCAAACTCATAGCTGTCCTACAAGGACATCACAGCGGTACCCAAGTATCAGCCGCTTTCAATCACGATGGCAGCCAAATCGTCACCACAACATCTGGAGATCAAAACGCCCGCCTTTGGGAAGGTGGCAAACTCCTTAAAATACTCTATGGACATAAAAGAGGCATAAATCATGCCGCATTCAGTCCCGACGGAACCCTTATAGTCACCGCCTCTGACGATAAAACAGCCCAGATATGGGAAAACGGTCAACCCCTTAAGCGACTGTCTGGACATAAAAAAAGAATAAATTACGCCGAATTCAGTCCCGACGGCTCACTTATCATCACAGCCTCAGATGATCAAACAGCCCGCCTTTGGGACGCTAAAAGCGGAAAAATCATCAACATATTTGATGACCATAAAAACAAAGTCAATCATGCCACTTTCAGTCCCGACGGCTCCCTGATCGTCACAGCCTCTGATGATCACATTGCCCGCCTATGGGCGGAAGGTCAACTCATCAAAAAGCTTGAAGGGCATCAATCGCGTATTTTAAACGCCGCCTTCAGTCCTAATGGCCACTTCATTGTCACCGCCTCAG
>LUTY01000848.1 GCA_001640045.1 Candidatus Thiomargarita nelsonii
TAGACAGTGGTATCCACGCTGTTCTTACATGGGCATTTTACCGGCATTTGTGCCACTGGGTACCAAAATGCGCGAAGCCAAGTTGGGGCTTGTGCCTGCAAATCAAGTAGAACTAGCCAAATCCTTTAAATTGCCTTCGTTGGATCCACGTTTTTTTAACGGTGCCAGCTTGGGTTTGGTGGTACCTTATTTGCGCGGTGATGAACCCGTGCATTTACATAATCTAACGCCAGACGGTGAACTGAAATTTCAGTTACCCGGAGATATCCCCTGTATCATGCTGGACATTGGTTTGGGTGAACAATCACTTGATCCGGTATTGCAAACGCTGACTATTCGAGCTGAAGATCAACAAGTCGATATGGTTTGGCGTGGTGCATTGGCTTATCCGGGAGTGGATTGGCTACCAGAAATGAAGCAGATGCACGTCCATATAGAGTAATTATTATGCAAGCGGCAGAATCGTCAACTAACTCGTTTGAAGAAGAAAAAATCATGTTGCCGGGGCAAACGCCCGAAGGCGAGTACATTCTTTCTGTCTTAGTCAAGCGTACTTATAACATTGTCGGTGCGCGGTGTGAGCGCACCAAACCCATGTCTTTAGTGAAAGGTGACCGTTTTTACGGTGATCCGAAAGCCACGGCGGTGGAATTTGAAGCTGATCTGATCCCATTTAAATTAGCGACCGATGTTATTTTTATTGGTAAAGCTTATGCGTTAGAGGATAAAAAAGTACAATCGTTGCTAGCTTCTGTCATTATAGACACAGATCGCAACCAATATCGTAAAGATATTTTGGTAATTGGTGATAGAGAATGTATATATAATCACCCTAAAACATTACCAAGCTATACCGATCCTATCCCTTTTACAGAGATGGATATTTGTTATGATCGGGCTTATGGCGGTGTAGATATTTATTCTAATCCTGACATGCCTTGCCCTTATCCACGTAATCCTTTAGGAACAGGCTTTGTACTTAAGAATACTAAGCCAGCGGTACAGGGTTTAAAGTTGCCGAATATTGAAGATCCAAAAGATCAATTAACCCCAGAACGCTTATTCGTTGAAGCGATGGAAAATTGG
>LUTY01000849.1 GCA_001640045.1 Candidatus Thiomargarita nelsonii
TACGCCAACCAGCGCGTGTCAGTTCTAAATGTGAAATTGTCCCTTGTAGAGCCGGTTGTCTATTACCATACTGATCACGAATAGGGCGTTGGATGTATTGTTCAATGTCGCGCCCTAACCAGGTGAAAGCCATTTGTAAACGCGCCAATTGTGTCGCATGTTGATCAGTTTGTAGACGCGCTGTGAGAATAGTATCTAAGCCACTATAAGCCATCACAGCAATCACGGCAAAAATCGCCAGTGCCACTAATAATTCAAGCAAAGTAAAACCTTTTGAGCATCTCAATGCGCGTTGTTGTCCAAAGTGTGTCATAATGTGAAACTGTTTAATAATAACTTTGAGGAAATAATGTGGCAACCATTGAATTGACAGATGCTAATTTTGAGAAAACGATAACAGACAATGACATAGTGTTGGTTGATTTTTGGGCACCCTGGTGTGCGCCCTGCCGCTCTTTCGCGCCCATTTATGAAAGTGTCTCCGAACAACACCCGGATGCGGTGTTTGCTAAGGTGAATACGGAAGAACAACAGGCTTTAGGGGCTCATTTTCAAATCCGTTCCATTCCCACCCTGATGATTTTTAGAGAACAAGTCATCATTTTCTCGCAGGCGGGCAGTTTGCCAGCCGCTGCCCTTGAAGAAGTCATTGGTAAAGCAAAGGAATTAGATATGGAGATGGTGCGTAAGGAAATTGCCAATCATGGGCAAAGTAGTGCCGAATAACATTTGTGCAAGGTACGCCTTGCACTCCTGAGTCTCGTTCCCAAACTCTGTTTGGGAATTTTTACACCGGTTTTGTCCCAGCGGCTTGCTGATCGGCATGATAAGAAGAACGCACCATAGGTCCACTCGCAATATTTTTAAAGCCCATTTCATAGCCCAGTTCAGCTAATTTTTCAAATTCCAAAGGCGTGAGATAACGTTGTACTGGCAAATGGTGGCGGCTGGGTTGTAAATATTGCCCTAATGTGAGCATGTCACAGTCATGGCCACCGCCCGATGTGCCTATCCATAAACCGTTATTGCCATCGCTTTCAAGGGCTTGGATAAAATTTTTGGGTAAGTCAGATTGATAAATCGTCC
>LUTY01000850.1 GCA_001640045.1 Candidatus Thiomargarita nelsonii
TTTCCTGATAATGACTCTACCTTTTGGCTATGTGCAAAGAGTTTACGTTCTACTTGCGACAGCAAGTCAGCACAATCATCTAAGGCTGCTGAAGTATTTTCTGGCAACTGAACTAAACGAGTTTGATAAGTGCTAATGGGTATCTTGGTCGTATCAGATTTCGAATATTTAATTTTTCTGGTTTTTTTACTCATAATTTTGTTAATAATTTCATTGTCAACTAAGTTGAAGTGTATTCTCTCAAACCACAATAAAAAATACAACCCCCTTTCGAAAGCCTCTCCTGGACGTTAATTTTGAAACGTATTCTACTATATAATATTATAAAAAAACAACTATTTATATATTTTTTGGCTTCAAAAAGATCTCAAACAGGCTCTAGTAATAGATTTATCAACACTGTTATTAACCCTGCCTTAAGCCATTGTTTAACGATTGGTACCCAGTGTGTATCAATTTGTTTTAATAGGAATTTATGGTCAAGGTTGTCAAAGCAACCTTTAATGTCCGCGTCTCGTATCCATTTGGATTGAAGCGATAGACATTTGAATATGTCGTCTATAGCGTCGTGAATACTCATTGCAGGTCTGAAACCATAACTACATGATTCAAACCTAGCTTCGTAGTAGGGTTCGAGTGCCATTTTTGTAACCATTTGCATGGCCCTATCGCTAATCGTGGGTATGCCCAGTGGCCGCCTTTTCCCGTTAGATTTAGGAATCATGACTCTTTTGGCCGGTTTAGCTTTATACTTGTGCCAACCTTTATGAACCTTATCTAAAATTTCTTTGACTAATTTGACCTTAGCAGGTTTTGTTAAAGCGGTTTTCAGGTCAACTCCAGCCGTTTTCCGACCTTTGTTGTCAGTAGTTACCTTTCTGACACCTAGTACAATAGCACTATGCGACCTATTTAATAGTTTAGCGAGCTTTTTAGCTGTTCTTAAACGACCTTCTTTAACTGCCTTATAAATTCGTTTTTGCATACGAAGTAAGCGGAGCTAAATTGAACACACGTTTTTCCAATGCTTTCCAAATGATTTT
>LUTY01000851.1 GCA_001640045.1 Candidatus Thiomargarita nelsonii
AAAAGCGGCATCGCCATGAATCAGTACCGGTAAAACTTGGTTATGGTTTTTATCGTCGCGCCGATCTTGGCGGGCACGGACAGCACCTTCTACCACCGGATTGATGATTTCTAGGTGAGAGGGATTAAATGCCATGGCTAAATGCACTTGCCCACCCGGCGTCATCACCTCTGAGGAAAAGCCGAGATGATATTTGACATCACCTGATCCCCTTTGAGTACCCATTTTGCCTTCAAATTCGGAGAATATATCTTTGGGGCGTTTGCCCAAAATGTTGACTAGCACATTTAAACGCCCACGATGCGCCATGCCTATAACGATTTCTTCGATGCCCATCGAGCCGGCATTTTGAATGAGTACATCCATAAGCGGGATCAGACTTTCGCCGCCTTCTAGGGAAAAACGCTTTTGCCCAACATATTTTGTATGTAGAAATTCTTCTAGCCCTTGCGCTGCCGTCAAGCGTTTGAGAATATTGAGTTTGGTTGTTTTCGTAAAATTGGGTTTAGCCTGGGCACCTTCTAAACGTTGTTGAATCCAGCGTTTTTGTTTAGTATCGGTGATGTGCATATATTCGGCACCGATAGTCCCACAGTAAATGGTTTTGACTCGCTTGATGATGTCTGATAATTTTGCTTTATCCACACCGTATAAGGAGCCCGTATGAAATACGGTGTCTCTATCGGCTTGCGTGAGGCCGTAAAATTCTGGGTACAATTCCTCAATATAGGGCCGTTCTTGTAACTGCAAGGGATCTAAATTGGCTTGTTGATGTCCCCGAAAACGGTGTGCATTAATCAGCCGCAAGACGGCTGCCTGTTTTTGGGCAAAAACAGCCAGTGTCGCGTCATCAGCACCCTTGCGTAAGTTGTTATGAAGGGGCGCTTTAATTTGTGCAAACGCGGCTTTAATGGGCGCATGAGGGATTTCTGGCTGCTCCAAGGGTTGCTCTTGTTGTAGCCGCATAAAATACTCCCGCCATTCTTCACTGACTTGGGCGGGATTGGCTAAATAAGTTTCATATAAGTCGTCGATAAAGGCGGCGTTATAAAGGTATGAATATTCACTCAAATTATTGATATTT
>LUTY01000852.1 GCA_001640045.1 Candidatus Thiomargarita nelsonii
ATTGGCTCTCGCGCTAGATGCGCTATCGTGAAATACCTCCGGTATGAATATTTCCCATTGCCCGGTTTTTACATCAACAAGTGCAACTTTAAGCCTAATTCGCATTTCTTGGCTTTCATCAGGAATACCCTGACCAATTATCGGTACCCATGAAACTGTTTTTGTGGCTAGGTTCCGAGTACCAGACTCTAAAATACCCCAATACACGAATATTTTTTTTATGCCTGCTTTTGCTGCTGAATAGCGTAATGAGTTTGAATAACTGAAATTCGTGCCTTTTTTTTCCTCAGGAATGCCCGTAAATACCGAAATGGAAAAATAACGTTCCATACTTTGTATCATTTCTTCATCCGGCATAATTGCTCCAGATTGGACAAGTAAGACTGAGTCACCTTTTTTTAAGGTGATTTGTTCTTTTTTACGGTTAAGTTCATCCGAAATTTGTTCTTCCGTATATTCTTTACCCGCATTAATACCCAGTACATCGAATTCACTCAATTCCCCTCTATAAATGCTACTGTGTCCATAGTAATTGTATCCCGAATCAGAAATGGATCGAATACCACATCCATTAAGAACGAGAATTAATAGAGCAGCCGTAATTAGTATTTTTTTCATCTTTTTCTCTCTTTGTTTTTTGCATTATAACCTGATTCTTAGAAGAATCCCGCCTTAATTCCTAGATGAATATACCAGATTGTAGGCACCTGTAAGATCAGCCCGGTTATAATAAGTAGCCAACTTGGTACCTTGAGGAGTCCCTTCAGAAAGGTTGTGTTTTCTGTAATTCCTCGTAGTATCAGCCATCCGCCAACACCCGAAAGCAGTAAAAAGGCAGATAGTCCTCGATGATAATATCCGGTGAACATGTTCAATATCCTCGCCAAAATTATACCATAAAAACTATATATAAATAGAAAGCCCATTAGACATTATCAAAAATAGCTACAAGGATGTTATATAAACAAGGATAAAACCATATAAATACAATATATTATAGAGTTATCGTGTTGTTCAATAAGGGGTCGGTTTATCCTTGTTTAATTGGTTGTCGTTTTTCCGATCAAGTTGTGGCTAGTCAGC
>LUTY01000853.1 GCA_001640045.1 Candidatus Thiomargarita nelsonii
CCATGAAATCTTTTCAAGATTTAATTGCTGACAGCCTAAAATCTGTCGATGAAGTCTTTCCGTGGGATTTACAAGAGGTTATGACAAACCCATCACGCCCTTTACTAGTTGATATACGTGAACCTTATGAATTTGAGGCACTACACATCGAAGGTTCTTTGAATGTACCGCGTGGTGTTTTAGAACCGGCTTGTGATTATGGCTATGATGAGACAAAGCCTGATCTCGTTTCGGCACGGGATAAAAATGTGGTTGTGATTTGTCGCTCTGGTCATCGTAGCGTTCTTGCGGCTTATACGATGCAACAGATGGGTTATCAATCAGTGAAATCCTTAAAAACGGGTGTCAAAGGTTGGAATGATTACGAGTTGCCATTGAAAGATATTCGTGGGCAACTGGTAGATATTGATGATGCTGATGTTGTATTGGCACCTCAAGTAAAACCTGAACAAATGCCGCCTAGCAAGCGAGTAGGATTTTAGGTGCAAGGTACGCCTTGCACTCCTGATAATAATCGTCTGGAGTGCAAGGCGTACCTTGCACGTAGCACCTCAATGCCATTAAGTTAAGGTAAGGGCAACCACAAGGGATTGCCCCTACGAAAAACGGCATCTCATGTAGGGGCAATCCCTTGTGGTTGCCCTTAACTTAATGGCATTGACGTAGCACCTCCACTCGCCGCCGCCGCAATTCTTCCCCTATCGCCGCCCTCTGAAATCCATCCGCTAACACCGCCGCAACGTCCACCTGACAGGCAAGCTCAAAAGCACGGCGAATTCGCTTAGGATAAGGTTGATTGTTGCAAGCTTGAGCTGCCAACAAAAATTGTTCAAATCGCTGCGGGCGGCGGAAAGCATCTAAACTTTGTAAAGTGTTGAGCAAAGTTTCAGGCGACAACTCACGGTAGCAATGGCTATGATAACGTGCTACTAATACCGCTAAATCATGGTGCTGGCTGGGGACACGGTAGCGTTGACATAAAGCATCTAAGCCTTCGACGCTATGGGTTAGCACCGCAAATAGCACTTGGCTATCACTCGTCATCTGTCGCGCTTGTTGCAAACACTGCATGACATATGCGCC
>LUTY01000865.1 GCA_001640045.1 Candidatus Thiomargarita nelsonii
GGAACAGGAAGATCGCTGTCAGCAAACCTCCTAAAGTGATGAATAATTTATCATGTTTTGCATATCCAAGGATCATTAATCCGATAGCGAGGATAATACCGGGGGCAGAAACCAATCCAAACAGTACAGCGCCTAATGACGCCAATACAAGTGCTGGACTCTTGAGCTTTTCCATTCCACCTGCTACCCAAGCGAACAGGGCAATTAATCCTCCTGTCAGTACAACATTAACAAAGGCGGGATGAATTAATTCCCAATACCCAAATTCCGCAGGCGATGCTAAAAAAAGTATGCTGGCGCAAAGCGAGAAAACAAAGGCATAGGATAGCGGTATATAATCATGTTTGATTTTGCCATGGGTAAGCAATATAGCAGCACCGGCAATCTGAAGCAGGAAAAATCCATTAAACAACAACTCTCTTGCACTGCTGACATCCCACAGAATATTCACCAAAATCGAAAAGATAACCGCAAAGGATGACAGGAAACGGTCTATCGACATACGGTAAATATGATAGGTAACTCCAGTAATAATCAGCGTAGCAATGCTCGCTCCCCAACCGGAATCCATTGCGTCAGCGGTGCCAAAAACAAACAGCGTTTTCCCTACAGCCATGAACGTGAAGGAAGATTGGATAAAAAAGCTATGCTTCACAGTGTTGTCCGGTCCTGCTACCTGCTGTAATCCAATAGCAGCCGCAACAAAGATTAATCCCCAGATTATCAGACCGGTTTCATTTTCAAAGCTGATGATTTCCGCAGCACCTAAGAAACCGATGAAACAAAGAGATGCAATGAATGCTCCGATCCCGATTAATGCTCTAAGATAGAGTGGAAGTTCCCTTTCCTGCTGCTGACTGAGAATGAAATCAGAAAGTTCTTGATTTTTTTCTATCAAACCTTTATCAGCAAGGGTATTTAGTAGATCAGCTGCATGATATTTAGTCATATACATGCTCAACCTCCTTTGCTATTTGACGAATATAGATAATGGCAGAAGTAAATACGCCGAGAGTCATGAGTCCGCCCATAAGGAACATTGCCGCATCTGGTCCACGGAACATTTCCGAGAGTATTTTAAAGCCTGCTACTTCTACAATGACGCAGCCTGAAAGTACGGTAGCAGCGAGTGACCACATATCTGGCAGTTTATGGCGGTAGACAAAGTAAGCCACACCATGCCCTACAAGACCGATTATGCCACTGATAATATTAGAGTGGGTAGCCCTGTCCGGTTGTGCTATCCAGATTGTGATAGGAATTAGCATAATCACTAGCGTAGCTATGGTCAGAACGAATCGCGTCCATCGTACCCGTAGCCATTCATATTCCTTGAAGTACTCACGTAAAGCCAGTGCCACACCATTCAAAACCGCCAGATAGGTAAAGATCATGAACTCCATTTCTCTGGTGGGTAGTGCAGCCTGTGTCCACCACAGCGCGACAAACATATTGGTGATTACAAGCCAGAAAATCCATTGAGCCGAGAAATTGGAGATAATCGTCCAGCCAAGTGTGAATAACGACCACATCATGAAGAGCTGATAAGCATCCGCACCAGTCTGATAAATCTGACCGTATACGGCCATGAATATTCCCACCAGTACACTCGCGGAGAGCAGTAAAACCTGCCCACTTATGCGTTGCAGCGAATAATAATATACGCCTATCAAACACCCAATGATCCCAAACTGAATCGAGGATAGTTTTAGTGCAGGAGAAATCCTAGCCCAGTTAAACGCGAAGAAATAGATGAGTCCTGAAAGCACCAGCGTCGTTCCTACAATAAGCATTAGGCGCGATATCCATAACCCATACTGGTTGTGTGGATACAAAAAATTCAATGCATATTCTTTGGTTTCGCTAGTGATTTTACCGTGTGCGTACAGCACTTCAACCAGCCTGCGATTGGCCGGAATTTGCTCCAACGTATAGGAGTGTTTTTCCATAAGGTTAGCCTCAAAGTTTTTTACAGTTCATGCCGCCGTTGCAGGGATGTTATTGGTATCGTTTCTACAAACGAAGGTGTATAGGCTGAGATTAAAAGTATCTCACTCACCGGCGGATGTAACAGAATATCCAGTACGTGTGTTTTAAGTCCGCTAGAAAGCGAGGCAAGCCCGGTGAGCGGAAAACTTCGATGTCCCATTTCAGTTTTTTGGGCTAACAGAGAATATTCCAAAAAAGTCAAACCGACAGCCCGGTGTTCTTTTTTGTTAATACGCAACAAAATGTGATCATTCAATTCGATGCCGGTGGCGTTTTCGCTCTGTTCAAATGAAACGTATAAAGTATCGCTCATCTCATCATAATTAAAAATAGGTTGTGTCATATTTTCACCCGATTTCTTTTTGATATGCTGTGACAATGTAGTTATTTGGGATCAGTTCTCCACTATCACCAACACTTACGCCAAACAGCACAACAGCAACAATATGGGTGTTGTCCGCAGCTAAATTATCAAACGTCTTAACATAACGGTATTTCCGCATATTTAGTGGGTCTTGTTTTCGATGCCCCTGAAGAATAGTTTTTTTCAGGGACTCCTCATAGTCTGACATCTCTGGATGGTTGTCAGTAATATGTTGCCATCGCTCGTGGGTCAGATAAATGTTGTTACTATAGCGGTCATAAACAGTCCAACGTTTTCCACTATTCATAGTATTTATTTCACCATAAATCAACAAAAGTAGTTACATTTTACATGATTACCCACACATAATTAATCAGGTAATTGAAGGTTTTACCGAGGTGTCATCCATTAGTTGTACTCTCCAACATGGGCTTTAGAGCCGAGTCTTAATTATTAAACTACAAGGATGTTAGTAAATCTGCGGATAATCCAAAAAACAATAACTACACAGATTTCTTATAATAAAGGATTAGAACAATCCCTTTCATCTCTGTTTTTTTATCCTTTATTATAAAGTTAAACTTGGCAATATAGGTCACTACCCTTATCCTACCGAGGTAGGAGTATGGAATACACCCTATATGGCCAGTCTCCAAAACCGGACTTGAGACTTTCGCACTCATCCGGCTCCTCCAGAACCTGCCGTATTCCTTGACAGGCTAGTGTTTTCACACTATGATAGGGCATCACACCAACTGCCGTGGCAGTCTTGTAGGTAATTTCCAATTTTCGTGGCAAATCTCATCTACTCAGCCGATATATCTGGTATGAGCAACAAATTCAGCCGTGCGTCTTTACCATATGGTAATCGTTGGCGACACGCCGGCCACGAGTTCAATTGTTCCTAACCCACAACTTATTATCACCTGGGAGGTTAGTCAGCATATCCATCTTCCCCCATTACTGGTTTCTGATGGCATTAGCTTATCACCTCATCCTACCCAATGCCGCCGCTAGATGCCTTTAAACTTTGACATCCCTCTTGCCATCCTGCAAGTGGCCTATTACATCGTTTTTACTCGTTCCCTTAACATGTCTAACACACAAACTTAAGTCATATCCCTTAATCGGGCACTGCTTG
>LUTY01000855.1 GCA_001640045.1 Candidatus Thiomargarita nelsonii
AATTTGGAGAATAACTAATGATTATACTTCGTAACATTTTAATATTGTTATTTTTTTTATTTTTATTGGGTTGTAGTAGTACAGGTACTAAAAATGGAACAGGCAATCCGCCACCATCCCCACCTCCAAATGGTCAAACTGAGCCACTACCACCGCAATCAGAAACGTTCAATGACAAACTATTAACAGCCACTCAAAGCGGCAATATCCAACAAATCAAAACTTTGCTAAAACGAAAAATGTGGATATTAATGCAAAAACTGAAAATGGAATAACACCGCTCCATATAGCGTCTTTTAAAGGAGATACTGAAATAGTCCGCCTATTGATCCAAAATGGCGCTGATACCAATGCTGATGTGAGAGGTTGGAGAGCCTTGGATATTGCAAAGAAAAAGGGCTATATGGAGATAGTAGATTTAGTCAATGAAGCAAATAACTGGTTGTTAGACGCTGCTAAAAACGGTGATTTGAAACTGCTCAAAAAATTGCATAGAAATGGAAAAGGTGTGCCTCTCACTGTAAAAGATGCCGAAGGCTGGACTGCACTCCATCAAGCCGCTGTGAGTAGTCAGAATGATAGGAGCAAACTTCATAAACTTTCCCTTAGCAATCAGATTGATATAACAAAATTCCTCATTGATAATGGTGTCAATACTGATGAAAAAGATGTGGATGACTGGACACCGCTCATGGTGGCTTCTGTTAATGGTCATACTGATATTGTTAAAACCCTTATTGAGAAAGGCGCGGATGTTAATGCGAGAGATAAAAATGGCATGACTGCGCTTCATGGTGCGGCTGTTAATGGTTATTATGATATCGCTGAACTCCTTGTCAATAATGGGGCTGAGGTTAATGCCGGAGATAAGAATGGGATGACACCGTTGAAGATGGCTGAGTCTGTTAATCGTACTGATATGATTGATTTTCTTATTCGGCATTGTGCTGAGGCTGAACTGGAAAAAGAGGGTCAAGTTGAGGGGCTGGTTAAAGATGCCTTAACTAATCAGCCCTTATCGGGTACTTCAATCAAGGTATTCCAGCAGGGCAAGTTGGTAAAAGCGTGCGTCGAAAAAACAGG
>LUTY01000856.1 GCA_001640045.1 Candidatus Thiomargarita nelsonii
TATTTAATATCAATTATTTACTTATGGTGTGCTGAATGTAGGATTATACCTTTTGAAGAGAAAAAATATATTGGCATAATCTTTGCGATGAAAACCACTGTTCATGTTAATTACCCCGAGTATTATATCCGCCATAAGGGGTTTATGGTCTACATTGATCGGATCAAATCCGGATTAGATCGGAAAGAATCGTTGTTTGTTCTACCAGTTTGCAACACAACCACTTTAATTTATTTTTCAAACTGAAGGAGATGACAAAGATGAGGTTTATCTATCAACGTTACACTATAATTTATCTACTGTTTATGGTAGCATCGCTAACAAACGGCCTGTCTTGGGCACAAGACGATTTTGGTTTTTTAGCTCCGGCCAATTCTGCCAATTGCAAGGCAGTCAAACGGATCACCACCCTTGAAGGTTTTACTGGTGACTTTGGGGCCTGTGGTAATACCTGTGCCAAGATCAACGGGTGTGGTGCATGGTTTTTGGATGACGTTCATGACAAGTGCCGTGTCTACACTATTGATTGCGATATTGTCAACGGGCGGTCCGTAACGCAGGCTGATTTTGGCAGGAACGGCAGCAGGCTGGGTGTGTACATTAAAACGGGCCCCAATAGCTGGGAAGAGCGCGGTACCAGCGGCACCGTCTTTCGCTTCACCGAGACCCAACGGGACGACTGGTCCGTCTATCTCCACGACCCGTCGCGCAACGTAAGGATCCAGATCGATCTGCATACACGAAAGATCCTTTACAGTGACGCCAACTCCCCGTGGCGTGAGCTGTACGATGTGCTGAACGCACGACCGTGAAGCGAGCGGAACGAAGTTATCTCTTTCCGGGATTAAGGGTGCAATTATTGATGCGATCTCAAATGGTACTACCCATCGCAAGGCTATTGCTGAAGAATTGGGTAAGTCCCTTGAGAACATCAAAGGTTACCTAAGCCGCCAGCCCTGCGGAAAAACTCGTCAAGCCGGTGGGCAAGGTTGTTCTAGGAATTCGCGTCCCATCGTCGGTAATAGACTATTGCCTGTCATTTCAGCCAATTGTGCATAAGGTACCAAAAGATACCCAAGAAT
>LUTY01000857.1 GCA_001640045.1 Candidatus Thiomargarita nelsonii
GGAGGATTTTTCCAGATTGCCTAATCTGAAAGATTTAAAGGCCATTTTTGAAGGGCCTAGATACCTCAAGTGGCAATCCTTTCGAGAATCCGAGGCCTCTGCAAACGATATTAAAAAAGCGTTTGCCATTTGTCATAGTACACTCTATAAGATTGCAGCGATAAAACGTGCGGAAAAACCATCTAATCCGCTCCCTTATCGTATTTTGCGCTTTTCCGCCTGGATGAGCATTGAAACTAAGCCTGCTATCGACGAAAAAAAAGGAAATACTTATTTTCCTCCGCCTTCAAAAAACAAGAACGATTATTATACTCAATTGTTGGAAAAGGGACAATATGCGGATTTGATTGAAGAGATGGAAAATATTTTTGCGCGTCCAAATGGACAGCCTACGAATGCTCATTGGTTGGACGCACATCGTTTTACCGCGATGGCCTTAGAGGCCCTCGGTCCGCAATATAGCAAAGCGAAACAAGCGGTTATAGATGAATTGGCCGCTTTTTTGCGGCGTTTTCCTGATACCCCTGATCTGATTTTCAATGACGGTAAGACGGCTTTTGCAGATGCTCAAACTAAACTTTGGATTTCTGAACAGGTTTTGGCAGGCGGAGAAAACGCAGGTGAATCTGGCGAGGCTCAAGCTTGGATAAAAACCGCTAAGGAGGCTAAACAATTAGCGTTAGCGGGTAAAGAGCAATTTGCAGAAGGCTTGTCTCTCTTACAAGAGGGGGGAAAATCAGCGGCCAGTCAGCGTGAACAGTTTTTTTGGTTGCTGGAACAAGCCCGTTTTTGTTATGATACTGACCATGTCGATTTAGCTGTGCCCCTGCTTGAATTTTTAGAAAAACAAGTGGCGCGTTTTGCGTTAGAAGAATGGGAGCCTAGGCTCAGTGTCGATGTGGCACGTTTGTTGTTGATGTGTCATAATAAATTATCTAAGGATAAAAAAACACCCAAGGATGATAAGATGTCTGAACTCAATAAGCGGCTATATGCGCGTCTTTGTCGTTTGGATGTGTCGTCGGCGTTGGCTTTAGGTAAATAATACAATCGTTAGGAGTCCAAGATTTATCTTGGGCGCC
>LUTY01000858.1 GCA_001640045.1 Candidatus Thiomargarita nelsonii
GGTAAAAAGGCAAGCAATAAGTTTTGAGGCGTTTGAGGGTGCTGAGGAAAAAAAGCTCGGCTTCCCATTTGTCGCCCATCACGTATCGTTAATAGCTGTACACATTGGGTGACTGCTGCAATAATGTCAATATTACCTTTATCAATACTGACATATTGATGTTCTTGTATTTTTCTGATAGCTCGAATTTGATCACGAAACTTTGCCGCCTTTTCATACTCTAACTTTTCTTTAGCCGCATTCATTTTTTCGACTAAAGTTGTCATCACTGCCTGATTTTTTCCCTGTAAAAATAAGACAGCATGTTGCACATCTTCTTGATAACTGGCTTCATCAATGAATCCGACACAGGGGGCAGTGCAGCGTTTAATTTGATATTGTAAACAAGGGCGCGAGCGGTGACGAAAAACACTTTCTTCACATTGACGAATCATAAATAATGTTTGTAACAGATGTAAAGTTTTATGCACGGCGCGGCTGTCTGGATAAGGACCAAAATAACGCCCCTTTTGATTATTATTACCACGACGATGCAAAGTTAAACGGGGGAATGGGTGATCAGATAAGTATATATAAGGATAACTTTTGTCGTCGCGGAATAAAATATTATAACGAGGCTGATGAGATTTAATCAGCGTATTTTCGAGAATCAAGGCTTCATTTTCGGTATGCGTGACAGTGACTTCAATTTTGGCAATCTGCGCGACTAAAGCGCGGGTTTTAGGATTTTGTGTTGATTGCGTAAAATAACTAGCAACCCGTTTTTTGAGATTGCGGGCTTTGCCGACATACAAAACGGTGCCAGTATTATTTAACATACAATAGACGCCCGGCTTATGAGTCAAAGTCGCCAGAAATTTTTTTGGATTAAAACTCAATTTAAGCTTTCCAAACTAAAGTTTGGACTCCTCTGGAAAATTTTGCTTGAGATAATTTTCTAATTCGTCAAGTAACTCAAGCTGTTGACTATCCAATGTAGCCTCATTCCTCAATTTATCAATCTCCGTCAGTGCATCCAAAGGAGTAGTCCACCACTACATGTCACGCCATACCAACTACAAGGCGTATTTGTTTCAAGCCAG
>LUTY01000859.1 GCA_001640045.1 Candidatus Thiomargarita nelsonii
TGAAAAAAATCACTCGGCTGTGACGAATATCTTGCGACTCAGGATTTAGAGTTGCAAGCCAACATGGAATTGGGGAGTAGCGACGCGATTAAACAAGGTGTAATGGCGGGCTTAGGTATTTCTGTCTTGTCTCAACATACTGTCACTTTAGAATTGGCAGCGGGTGCCGTTAAGTTGTTGGATGTAGAGAATTTTCCGCTTAAACGCTACTGGTATGTCGCGCATTTGACGGATAAAAAATTGTCATTAGTGGCACGCACATTTTTAGAATTTTTATTGACTAACAGTCAAAATGTGATACAAGAAGTTTATCAATTGTTGAATGATGGGGGACAAAGCTTGAGTGAGCTTAGCAAATGATGCTTTTGCTTTGCCAAATCGCTCCCCCTGTCATTTCGAGCGGCGCGATAAATATTATTTAGTTCAGCACATTATAGATTTATCGCGCCGCTCAAAATGACAGGATGAATGGCTTGTATTATTCTATATTTCCATAATTAATTGAATTAAATGAATTTTATTCATAATATAAATTTGGAAACCAATAATTCGCAACCGCAGCGGGAATACCCATTCTGACACGTCCTTTTGCCGATGTTGTTGCCGAGGTTTTATAATCATAACTTATTATAATAAAATATTTTTTATTTAAAATACAGCCTGTGATAAGGTCATTTTTGCCGATTGTTCAGGAGTGCAAAGCGAACTTTGCACACCAAGTCAGTTAGTCAAAAATATCCTCTAAAGGCAGTTGTATATTTAATTGCTCATCAATAATATCCCCGGTACGAAATCGTTGTGCTTTCTCAGGTGAAGCATAAACAACGACTACGCCCGCCACCGGAACAACCAACCAGCAAGATTTGACAACGGCACCAAAATAAAGCCCAAATCTATCCAATATTTCTTCTAGTGTCTGAGTGTGTGAAAGTATCTCAATAGCTAAAACCGGCATTTCATCGAGTTCGCGAGTATCTCGTAACGAGAGATCGACATCACGTTTTGGATAAAGGCAAACATCAGGTGTATAATTTTTGCCATCAATTCTCAGGCTCAATTCTGAAAAGACTGTAAATTTTTCA
>LUTY01000860.1 GCA_001640045.1 Candidatus Thiomargarita nelsonii
AGCAGCCCGTAACGCCCAGCGACAAGTTGTTGTACCCTTTGAAAATGCGGCAGAAGCGGCTTTGGTCAGTGACGTGTCGATTTTGCAGATCAAACATCTGCTTGATATTTGTGCTCATTTACAGAAGACGGCAAAGATTATGCCTTTTTGCACTGATCACACGCCTGATCCTGCCAGCGTCACCCATATAGCCGATTTAAGTGATGTGCGTGGTCAACATCATGCGAAACGTGCCCTAGAAGTCGCAGCCGCTGGTGGACACAATTTATTAATGATTGGACCACCGGGAACGGGCAAAACGATGTTAGCCAGTCGATTGCCTGGCATTTTACCGGCCATGACGGAAAGCGAAGCCCTAGAAACGGCAACGATTGCTTCAATTGCCAGCAATGGATTTGATGCCGAGGTTTGGGGCATTCGTCCCTTTCGCGCTCCACATCATACCGCCTCTGGTGTCGCATTAGTGGGCGGCGGCAGTCACCCGCGCCCGGGTGAAGTCTCGCAGGCACATAATGGCATTTTATTTTTAGATGAATTGCCCGAATTTGATAAACGAGTCTTAGAAGTCTTGCGCGAGCCGCTGGAATCGGGGCATATTACCATTTCTCGCGCCGCCCACACTGCCGAATTTCCTGCCAATTTTCAACTCATTGCAGCGATGAATCCCTGCCCTTGTGGACAAATCAGCCGCTATCGGGGCAAAATTTCAGGCCCTCTGCTGGATCGAATTGATTTACATATTGAAGTGCCTAATTTGCCCCGCTCAGAATTACGTCAAGATAGCGTGAGAGAAAACAGTGCAAAGGTACGCGCCCGCGTCGTGGCGGCGAGAGAACGGCAATTACAACGCAGTGGTCAAGCAAACCGTCTTTTGGGCAATCGGGAAATTGAGCGTTATTGTCGTTTAAGCGAAACCGATGAACGTTTGCTCGATTCTGCGATTGAGCAATTGGGACTCTCGGCACGCGCTTGGTATCGAATTTTAAAAGTGGCGCGGACGATTGCCGATTTGGCGGAGAGTGAGAATATACAAACGGC
>LUTY01000861.1 GCA_001640045.1 Candidatus Thiomargarita nelsonii
CCATGCCCTGCCCCTGCTTTATTTTCAAAACGTGCTACGGTAATGCGGGCTTTCGGGCCGTCGTATGGCTCCAGTATTGCTGAATTAATATCCTGCGAACCCTGTCCTTGGGTGACTGTTGCAGTAGGCTTGGTAAAGTTATCGATAGTAGCGCAAGCTTGCAGCAAACTTCCTAAAAACAACAGGGTCAAACTTTTCATCAAAAAAGCATTTTTTGTCACGTTATCTTTCCTCTATTTAAAAAATTTTCACCACTGTGGTGGGTGTGGAAGGCAAACAGTGTACTATAAACTTTCTGATAAATACAATTAAGTATATTTAATAATATTAATTATTTTTAATAATTAATATTTATTGTCTTCTTTTGGCTTAAAATTTAGGTGGCAGCTTTAGCATGTTATAACCAATAAGATGAAAGCAAGTGTAGGATGCGTCCTACGCACCGCTTATTAGGCAACTCCAAAAAATAAATATACCAAGGGCTTGCGCGTGGGATTGCCCCTACAAACATTTATGGGACTGGTAGGGGCAATCCCTTGTGGTTGCCCTGGTATATTATTATTTGTGAGTTGCCTTAGGTTCTAAAGATTATCTCACTGAATAATAACAACTCCCAAATTAGAATAAGAGCTTGTGCCTAAGCAATTATAGGCTTGCACGGCTACATAAAGTGCTGTGCCACTGCCTAAATCTCCCGCAATTGTAGTCTGTGTCCCTAAATCTAAAGTCGTAATCTGATTGAGTGTCACATCGCTGATGGGATCGGAATAGGGCGCATAAGAAAAAATATAGCCTTGCGCCCCCGTCGTCCAAGTTGCCTGGGCATGATGACCATCAATCGTCACATCAAGTTGAGGTGCATCAGGGACTGTATTCGCTAAACATACGTCATCCACAAAAAATCTCATGGCACCGCCGCCCAATACGCTTGAATCAAAGCGTAGATGATGATCTCCATCGTCAGCATAGGCGCTGATGTCCACCGTCACTGGGGTATAGTCAGAATAATCGGCAACATTCGCCTCAGTCACGCTAAAAATGGGATTGTTATCCAGGCTGACTTGTAAAAAGCCAGTGCCC
>LUTY01000862.1 GCA_001640045.1 Candidatus Thiomargarita nelsonii
TGACACTTTTGTGGGAAGCTTGGCAAAATTTGAACCCGTATTGTGAAAAGATAAGGAGAATAGTCATAACTACTGCAAATAAGTTTTATCGTCCGGCCTCAATTCCTGAAATGCAGGAACGTTTTGAATGTCTGCGTAGCCAACAAATATTTGATTTCATTAAACAGTTTGTTCCAAAACCAAGTGATCTATTCATATCTTCTTTTCCTAAATCAGGAACGACTTGGCTTCAACAAATTGTACATGGTTTGAGAAGCCAAGGTTCAATGGAATTTTCCGAAATATCATTAGTTGTGCCTTTTATAGAAAGGGCAAAAATGCTTGGAATCGATCTAAATGCACCACAAGTGGCAAAGCCCCGAGCCTTTAAATCTCATCTGACTTGGGACAAAATACCGAAAGGAGGACGTTACATCATCTCAATACGTAATCCGAAAGATGTATTAATTTCTTCGTATCACTTTATGGAAGGATACTTTTTTGAACCCGGTTCCATTTCAATATCAATGTTTGGAAGAGAAGGTTTTATTGCTAAACGTGGTTATTGGAAACACTTAGCTTCATGGTGGGAGCAACGAGACAATCCCGATATACTTTTCTTGTCTTACGAACTGATGAGGGCAAACCCCTCTAAAACAATACAAAAGATTGCGGAGTTTATTAATATTGAATTAACCTCACAATTGTTGAAATTACTGCTAAAACAATCTTCAATTGAGTTTATGCGTGCCCATAAAGAAAAATTTGACGATCTTACCGCAGATATTAAGGCTGTCCAAGAATTATGTGAATTACCGCCACCAGTGGAATTGACAAAAATTAGGCAAGGAAAAGTTGACGGATATCAAAACATTCTTTCCGGCGAGCTTTCTGCTGAGATCGACTTGATTTGGCAGGAAGAAATTGAGACGAAGTTTGGTATCCCGTCTTATGACGATTTGACCAAACTGCTGGCGGAAAGATTTTAATGGATCAAGAAAATTTCAGGATATATTGGGTGCTGTGCATCAATTTTAGCATGAACTGCCTGATATAAGGCCACCTAAAGAGGGCAACCACAAGGGATTGCCCCTACAATCA
>LUTY01000863.1 GCA_001640045.1 Candidatus Thiomargarita nelsonii
GCGCCACAACAAGAATTGCCTTAGGAGGTGAAAAAAAATTAGCTAACTCTCAGCCCAACAAAAAAAAAGGTCGGTTTCATTAGATGAAACCGACCTTTTTTGCGTTTCTAAGCGTAGGCTGCGTCCTACGCACCATTAATCTACAGTGACATCAAGAATAGGCAAAGGACGCACCCGTTAGGCTAGCTAAGCTCACCGGCGGCAATTCCGCTGCTGAATTGCCGTCCGGTGCAGCACTTTGTTATATGTCATTCCTCAGAAACACGGATACTATTTGCTTGACCGACGCTCCCACAGAATCGGTGGTACTCTCTTGACTTCCAATCGTATGCCAATGTTTTAATTGTATTAATTCAGCAGCAGACCTTGTCGAATACAATTCGCCTGAATACCCGCCAGAGCGGCCGACAGGAATCACGACTGCACCGTTGGACATGGCCACAGTCGCCTCGTGTTTCGTTCCGGGGCCACCTTCGATGGATAGATACAGCTTGCTGACACGCCCAAGAACTTCGCGACGTTCATACATATTGGAACCGGCAAACATTGTTTCGCCGTAGTCCCATGAACCGTATCCATGTGGGAGCAGGTGGAACACTTTCGGGTCTTCACCGATAATCACTCGCGACTCATGGAAACTCCGACCGACCGTTTCACCGACTCCTTCGACGCCGCCCGTTATCAGTGATAGTGATGGAATAGTAGCGAGTTCTCGCCCCACACAGATGCAAGTGTCTTGACTTTCAGGATGCCAAAACGATGCGCTACCGATCACCGCCACTATTGAACACTGCCCAAGACGTTCGGTTATGCTCGCTGCTATTTCCTCGAAACTGGTGCTCATGCAAAAACTCCTAGCTGCGTCTAATTTAAAGTAGACACCATAAAATGGTTAATTATAATAATCAACCATTTTTATAACATAATGTCAACAATTTATTTAACTTATTTGTTTACACTTAATTAAAATAAAATAAAATCTAGATGTCCAGATAAGTTCCAGCCAAGACCTGTCAGGTTTTCAAAACCTGACAGGTCTTTATCCGGGACAGAACTTTTCTGGATAGCTATAGTTTAAG
>LUTY01000864.1 GCA_001640045.1 Candidatus Thiomargarita nelsonii
CCCAATAACCTATTGATAATATTTACGATAGGAAGCATTCCTTAAAAACTTTAGTTAGTGATGAGAGTAACAGATAAATAAAGGGAATAAATATGAGAAAATTTTTAGCATTAGCACTGACGGGCGTCTTATCTACCACTTGCTTAAGTTTAGCTGATGCATCCGAAACTATCGCCTCGAAACCAAAAGCCGAGCAAAATACCGAGATCGTCTTGATGCCAGATGTTGAGTGGGGACCACTTAATCCCGCACGTGGTGACAAGAGTCCGAAAGCAGGTACTCTTTGGGGAGATCGTGCTGGCTCCGGAGCTTCAGGTTTTCTCGTAAAGTTTACAGACGGCTTCTCGTCTCCACCTCATATTCACAATGTCACTTATCGCGGTGTGGTCATTAGCGGTCTCATTCATAACGATGATCCTGATGCAAAGAATATGTGGCTTCCTGCTGGATCTTTCTGGACGCAGCCAGCCGGAGAGGCGCATATCACTGCTGCCGAAGGTCGTAACAATCTGGCGTATATAGAGATTGAAGAAGGCCCATATCTCGTCCGTCCTACTGAAGAGGCGTTTGATAATGGAGAAAGACCAATTAATGTCGATAAATCGAACCTTGTTTGGCTGGATGCATCCGACATCACTTGGATTGAACAGCCCAGTATACCAGCTTCTGCCGATGGACCAAAAATCGCTTTTCTTTGGGGCGATACGCAGGATGGTCAATTGAACGGAACCCTTCTCAAGCTACCAGCTGGATTTTCTGGAAAGATACGTAGTTACGGCTCAAACTTCCGAGCTGTAGTAATCCAAGGTCAACCACAGTACCAAGCGCCAAGTGATATCGATGTTAAGAGCTTGGAGCCGGGCAGTTATTTCGGCTCAAAAGGTAAGACGGTGCATCAAATCTCGTCTAGTGCGGAGGAAGAGAGCATCATCTATGTGCGCACAGATGGCAAGTTCGACGTTATTAATGACAAGTAAAGGAGAAAGAGATGTCCAAACTAACCATTACGGGAAATATTAAAGTGAAATCAGACAAAGTAGACTTCGTAAAAGAACTAAAGTATTTTAAGAGTATTTCCA
>LUTY01000875.1 GCA_001640045.1 Candidatus Thiomargarita nelsonii
GTTGCGGATTTGATTAATGCTGATCCCAAAGAAATTGTCTGGACATCTGGTGCAACGGAATCCGATAACTTAGCCATTAAAGGTGTTGCCCATTTTTATCAGAAACAGGGTAAGCACATTATTACCTGTAAAACTGAACATAAGGCTGTGCTAGATACTTGTCGTCAATTGGAGCGTGAAGGCTTTGAAGTCACCTATTTAGTCCCCGAACCTAATGGTCTGATAGACTTAAAAAAACTAGAAGCTGCGATCCGTGAGGACACTATTTTAGTCAGCTTGATGCACGTCAACAATGAAATTGGCGTGATTTCAGACCTCGCCGAGATTGGCGAAATAACCCGTGCTCACAAAGTCCTATTTCATGTTGATGCCGCTCAAAGTGCCGGTAAAGTGCCGATTGATTTAAAGACGATGAAAGTTGACTTGATGTCTTTTTCGGCTCATAAAATTTATGGACCAAAAGGTATCGGTGCCTTATACGTGCGTCGCAAACCGCGTGTGCGCTTGGAAGCCCAAATGCACGGGGGCGGACATGAGCGTGGTATGCGTTCTGGCACTTTGCCCACTCACCAAATTGTTGGCATGGGTGAGGCTTTTCGTATAGCCAAAGAAGAAATGGCTTCAGAAAACGAGCAGCTCATCAAATTGCGTGATCGTTTATGGAATGGCTTAAAAGATATAGAAGAACTCTATGTCAACGGCGATCTTGAGCACCGCATTCCGGGCAATTTAAATCTAAGCTTCAACTTTGTTGAAGGCGAATCATTAATCATGGCACTCAAAGATTTAGCGGTTTCTTCAGGCTCTGCCTGTACTTCGGCGAGTTTAGAACCGTCTTATGTCTTGCGAGCCTTGGGGCGCAATGATGAACTGGCACACAGTTCTATCCGTTTTACCTTGGGACGTTTTACGACGGAAGAAGATATTGATTATGCCATTCCGCTGATTCGTACCAAGATTGAAAAACTGCGTAAATTGTCTCCTTTATGGGATATGTATAAGGAGGGTATTGATTTAGAGACTATTGAGTGGGATGCTCATTAGATAGTCTAATTTTTTTAAATAGGAGAAATAACAATGGCTTATTCAAATCAAGTTTTAGATCATTATGAGAATCCCCGTAATGTGGGCACATTGGATAAAGAGGATCCGTCAGTGGGGACGGGCATGGTTGGCGCACCAGCTTGTGGTAAATAACATTGCCACGTAATTCTGCTATATGCAAGAAACTCTCGTTAGGTTGTAGGTACTAATGTTTAACCAAACACGCAAAATAACAAAATAGTGTGCCCAAATACTTGAGTAAAATACTCAAGTATTAACCAGATGGGTTAGTAAAAACCCTACAAATAGAGACAATTTGCAAGGAAGTCGTGGTTGACCCTTCAGAGACTATACGCAGAACATCAATGAGATGAAGACATAGTCCGAACTACACGGAGACGTGTAGAAGTCATTATAAATAATGGCTCGCCTAATGTTAGGTCATAAAAGTAACAGAACGGATGTTATGCGCTTGATGATCAAGGTTGGTGATGATGGTGTTATTCAAGATGCCAAGTTTAAGACATATGGTTGTGGATCAGCCATTGCCTCAAGCTCTTTACTCACAGAATGGGTCAAGGGCAAAACTTTGGATGAAGCAGCCACTATCAAAAACACAGAAATTGCTGAAGAACTTGCTTTACCGCCGGTAAAAATTCATTGCAGTGTTTTGGCAGAATCGGCAGTGAAGTCTGCTATTGCGGACTACAATAAAAAACAGGCGGCAAGCTAGTACTTTTTTTACTCGTTCCCACGCTCTGCGTGGGAATGCCTGCCCCGACGCTCTGCGTCGCACTCTGGAAAAATAAAAAAACATGCCTACTTACGATCCTAACAAAATCCGACAAAAAAATTTTGTCTATGATAGCGTCATCTATTTTGACGGCAAGATTTCCATTATCTTTGGCACCTACAAAGAAAATCCGTTAAAAACGATTGGGTGTCGATGGATAAATAGAAATAGGAAAGCGTAACAAAAATGTACATTTTTTTGGATATTGATGGAGTCTTGGTAAAAGAGGATCTCCCAGGCGCGGAGATAAACGAAGATTTAATGAAGTTTGATGAAGAGTGTTTAAATACCTTTGAAAGTGTCATTCGTCGATACGAGAATAGCAAAATTGTTATATCATCATCATGGATAGAAATATTTGCCCTTGAAACAATCAAAACGCTATTTTCAAGTGAAGTAGCGGAAAAGATTATGGGAGCAACGCCAAGGCTCAACCAACCTCTTAAATATTTTAGATATCATGAAGTGCTCGACTATCTCAAACAAAACGAGGCTGAGCCTTGGGTTGCAATAGATGACATCGCTGAACATTTCCCACCTGACGCACCCGTTATCGTTACGAATCCATACATAGGTTTTGATAAAAATGCTGCTGATAAATTGGAATATTTTTTAGCAAACGGGGAATTGCCTGAGTGAATATAGTTTCAGTTATCATAGGTTCGCAGATCGGTAGAAAAATCCTATTTTTTGAAAAAATAGGATTTTTTTTCGCTGAGAGTTTGGGTGGTACGAATCAAACTTCCGCCCGACGACTGTACATGTGATTACATTCACCTTATTCAATGAAAGTCAGGATTATATTCATAAAAATGAATGACTGATCTCACTTTGCAGCGAGCGTAGGGTGCGTCCTACGCACCAGATGTCCACCACCTAAAATACTGCCATCCTAAAATGTGCGTGGGACGCACCCTACGCATCGAGCGCATTTAATAACTCTTTCATAATTTAATCAAACAAAGTAAAATAAACGCCTTCAGACGACTCGTTTAAATCGTCCACTACCTTATCAATCGTTTCAATATTCAAGCCTGTTTCGCTCACCTCAATGATTTCAGAGCGTTGACTGTTTTCTTTAAAAAGATAAGCCCCCACTTGCTCAGGTTTTAACAATTGGTTTTCAGCATAGCCATATTCTTTTATCAAGTCGGCGGATTTCCCATCTGGCTTAGTCAGCATAATCAAAGTATTCATTTCTCTGATGATATAATCGCTATGTGTACTAGCGATGATTTTAAAGCCAGCATTCACTAAACGCCCCAAAAAACGCGCCATCAAAATTTGATTATCGGGGTGTAAGTTCAATTCAGGCTCATCAATAATAATATAATCCCCCCTGTGTGCTAAATAACGCAAATAAAAAACAAGATTGGCAAGCGATTTGACAAGCGAGGATGTCAAATACAGTGCTAAACTTTGAGTCGGTGCATTATTAGGAATAAATTTGACTTCGCCTTCTGGAGAAATCTCGATTTTACCCTTTAAAATGCCTTGTTCTAACTCTTCCGCTAAGTAGTCAAACTCACCTTCTCTTTGGCTCAGATGCGCTAAATCTTCTGCAATTTCCAGATTATCTCTGATGGGTTTAGGATAACGATTGACGCGACTGCGTAGCAAGTCAAGTATTTCATTGCCATTACTTTTTAGTAATA
>LUTY01000866.1 GCA_001640045.1 Candidatus Thiomargarita nelsonii
CATGTTGACCTTTTGGCAAAGCTTTTAGATAAGCGCGAGCTTTTTCAACTTTCACACTCATCGCATTGGCTTGCTCCACCGGCTGCCACCAGCGTTGTTCCACTTCCTCGCGTAAAATTTCATCCACTTGTGCAATAATATTTTTAGCTTTGGCAGCCTGCATACCATCCGGTTTGGTTTGTAAATAAGTCTGCGCCGCCTCTTTTCTAATGCGCGGCGATTTAGCGTTTAAAACCGGTTGCCACAAACGCTCTTCCTCTTGTGTACGCAAAGCCTCTACCATTTGCGCGATAATTTTATTAATTTCGGCGCGACGTTTACCATCAGGCAACGCTTTCAAATAAGCACGCGCCGCCTCCAATTTAACCGTCAAAGAGCCAGCTTCCTTAATTTGCTGCCATAAGCGCTCTTCTTTCTGTTCACGCAAGGAATATTCAATGGGTCTGATAATGCTTTGAATCTCCGCCTGATGTTCACCATTAGACAAAGCTTTTTGGTAAGCACGCGCCGCTTCTAATTTAGCCATCACCGTGCTTGCCTGTTGTACCGGTTGCCACCACTGCTGTTCACGTTTTTGACGCAAAGCTTCTTCTGCTTGCGCCACGATAACTTTAGCCTCACCAACATGTTTTCCGTTAGAAAGTGCCTTGATATAGGCTTTGGCAGCCTGAATTTGCTTTTCTAAAGAGGGCGCCTCTTGTATCGCTTGCCAAAAGTGCTGTTCGCTCCTGTCACGCGACTTATCCAATTTCGACTTTGCTGTTCCATTCGTGACAACAAAGAGCCAGGAAAAGGGATGCGAAAGCGGTGTTATATAATAATAATTTTCTAACCACTGTTCTACTTTCTTAATTTCATCAAATCGGGCATTGGGATTATGTAAAGTGCGGTGGACTTCATTATAGTTTTTCTTATCCTCATAAGCTTGTTGAGCCGACTCCATGATGAATGGTGTGACTACCATTAAAGGCAGCAATATCATCAGGCGACTCCACCAAGTCATCCTAGATTGGTGCCCTGCTTGTATAGCACGTTTTGCCATGTCTGAATCTTTTGGAAAAAGATTGATAATTTTTTTG
>LUTY01000867.1 GCA_001640045.1 Candidatus Thiomargarita nelsonii
CCGATCTAAAAGTCTTGATAGATGGTCGTCCCGCCGAAAAATCACGACTAGTAGAGCCCGACTTAGTTGAAGATCAAACGCAAAGTGTCTGGGTAAACCTCCCCCAGCGAAATGTCGCAATCAGCCTGATCGCAGAAAACCGCTACGCCGCCTCGGAACCCGCCACCGTGCGTTTACGCTGGCGCAAGCAACAATTTGTGATTAAACCCAAACTCTATGTGCTGGCGATTGGTGTCAGTGATTATGATAACAACAGGCTGGACTTAGATTACGCCGCTCAAGATGCACAGGATTTTGTCAACGTGTTGAAAAAACAGCACAGCTTATACCGCGAAATCAAAGTGCAATTGCTTACCGATGCGGACAAAGACACGATTTTGGACGGATTAGAATGGATAGAGCGTCAAGTCACCCAACATGATGTCGCGATGGTGTTTTTTGCCGGACATGGCATCAACACCCCCGATGGCCGCTATTATTTTGTGCCGAGCAATTTCAAGGCGAAACGGCTCAAACGCACCGCTCTCCCCTATTATGAAATCCGCGACACGGTGACGGCTTTAGCGGGTAAAGTATTGTTTTTTATAGACACTTGTCATTCTGGCAATATCATGGGGACTCAGCGTGGGGTAGCGGATATTGATCAAATCGCCAATGACTTATCCAGTGCTGAAAATGGTATCGTAGTATTCGCTGCCGCCACCGGCAAACAAAGCTCTCAAGAATCATCGGATTGGAAAAATGGTGCCTTTACCGAAGCTTTGGTTGAAGGTTTAGGCGGACAAGCGGATTACACTAAAGATGGTGCGATTACGATTAATGAACTTGATTTATATTTATCCGAGCGCGTCAAAGCCCTCACCAGTGGGAGCCAAACGCCTACTACAACTAAGCCGAAAACGGTGCCGGATTTTCCGATTGCTTTGAAGCGGTAGCGGGCGTAGGGTCAATGCCATATCGTGCCGGGGCAACCATAAAGGATTGCCCCTACAGGATACGTGATTTTTCGTAGGGGCAATCCCTTGTGGTTGCCCGGCACGATATGGCATTGGTGCGTAGGACGCACCCTACGCTCGCT
>LUTY01000868.1 GCA_001640045.1 Candidatus Thiomargarita nelsonii
AAATTGTCTCAAATAGCGCCTCAACCGTAGTCCCGGCTTCAATACACCGGCTGTTTAACTGGGGATGTTCCCACATCAATGTCCGACCCAAGCCCCACAATACAGACGCTTCTATCCTATCCTGCACGACCAAGCATAAATCTAATTTGGCTTCTGCTTTAATTAAGCTCTGCACCAGTTCCAATACTTGGCTCGAAATTTCTAACGCCTTTTCAGGTATATCAGTATTGTTTGGTTGACCAGCCAGATAAATCACACCACGATAATTTGTGAAAGCGTGAAGCGTGTTCCGTATTGCGTTTGGCTCCAATCGTTCGACTTTTTCGCCTTTGGTTCGTAGCAACTCAGCCAATGTTTCGGCCTGATGGATTTTTGGTTCAGAGACTATCAGCCAATGCCCCGGTTTGTCTGCATAAGGTGATTTTTGAGGTAGAGGTGCATCCCGCCAAACTAACTCATACAGCCAATCAGTGCGAAGTGCCGAACCGGTTATCGCCTGACGATCAAAACCAATTGATTGAGTACGAGGTGATTTATCAATCCAGTACCGTTTCCGTTGGAAGGGATAGGTAGGTAACGATAATTTCCGGTGGGGATACGGTTTATCAAATGCCTGCCAATCAATCTGTCCACCTCGGACATGCAACTTCGCTAAACTCTCTAACATTTGTGCCCAATCCGAGCGTTGGCCAGGATAGATGCTTGGTAGCCACAACCGCTCAAATGGGTTACTCAAACATTGTTGACCCAGAATCAGCAGAGTTATTTTAGGGCCAACCTCAATGAAAATATCAATCCCCATCTTCTCTAAAGTCGTCATCCCTTGTGCAAAGCGCACGGTTTGCCGAACATGCTCAATCCAATAATTAGCATTGATGTCGGTAACGAGTTCACCGCTGAGATTTGAGACCAGCTTGAGCTGGGGCTTAGCATAATCAACCGTCCGAGCAATCTTACCAAACTCAGCCAACATCGGCTCCATCAATGGTGAATGTAAGGCATGCGACACATTCAAAGGCCATGTTATCCCCTCCATTTGTATTTGTGCAACGATTTGATTAACCGCTTCTTGTTCTCC
>LUTY01000869.1 GCA_001640045.1 Candidatus Thiomargarita nelsonii
GTAGTATTAAGTCTTTACATTCTTATGTGATTAAGAAACAAGCCCTTAGAGGTATCCGAATAAGTTCCGGCAAACCTTTAGTTGAACAGCTAATTGCCAGACAAAATAAGATAGAACGTGAGTTTGAATTGATTAACTTGCCATTTTATTTGCTTAATCAGATTGAGCGATTGTTGGGGGAGCAAACTGAATGCGACAAAATAGCAGCAAAATAAACCAGCTCATCAAAATATGGCCCCAAAAAACCATCGCTGGTAAAGAGTGGTTAAGTCAAATGGGTTTTGAGCGCCAACTGGTGGCGGCTTATGAAAAAATTACTTGGCTCAATCGTATTGGGCGAGGAATTCCATATTCCTGAGAATAGATTTTCTCAAATCGAATTTTATACTTCAGCTCAATAAATGCTTTGAGTGCTTCGTAAATAGATTTTCCTTTATTTGAGGTTAGAAGGCCTTCAACATTTTCCATTATGAACCATTTAGGCTTTATTGTTTTGAGTGCTTTTATATAATTTTTAAGTAGGTGATTTCTTGGATCATCCCAGAATCGAGAGCCGGCGGTAGAAAATCCTTGGCAAGGTGGACCGCCAATCAAGATGTCAAGCGCTTTAATTTTGAGTTGGTTTAATATTTTTTCAAAATCCAAAGCATTAATATCTTTTTGGGTACAAGTCGCTTCTGGAAAGTTCAATGTAGCCAGTGCGGACGCTTCTTTGTTATTTGCTTATGTATGGGATTGAATATCCGGCTTGCTTAAATCCAAGAGAACTTCCTCCTGCTCCGCAAAATATGCTAATGGCGGTTGATTTCATATAGACTATTTTGTCGGCTCGAACTGTTATTTGGATGTGAATTTGTTTTGATGGTGGTGATTTGTTATTGGTGATGTTGGAGCGTCGCCGTCTGCATTCCTCGGCTTGCGCGTTGGAACGAGGACGAGGAAATCTGTCAATGTAGATAAACTATACGTGACAAGATGGTGCGTAGGACGCCCCCTACATTTAATCCAGGCTACGCTCGCTATTGCTCTACCCACCCTACAATAATCCATTCTACGCTTACTTTATAGGAGGGTAAT
>LUTY01000870.1 GCA_001640045.1 Candidatus Thiomargarita nelsonii
CCTTAGTGATCGCACCGACTGAAATAAAATCAATCCCTGTTTGTGCAATAGCGCGTATGCTTTCCAAAGTGACACCGCCCGATGCCTCTAATTTAATTTGTCCCTGTACAAGGGCTACAGCTTGACGCAATTGGGGCAAACTGAAATTATCCAACAATAAACTGTCTGCGCTCGCTTGTAAAGCTTCCCTAAGCTGTTCTAGCGTTTCAACTTCAACTTCTACCGGTAAATGCGCCGCTTGATGCCGCGCTGCGGCAACTGCATTTGTGATAGAGCCCGCTGCCAATATATGATTTTCTTTAATTAAAAAGGCATCATATAATCCCATACGGTGATTAGTGCCACCGCCGCAGCGCACGGCGTATTTTTGGGCTCTACGTAAACAGGGCAAAGTTTTGCGAGTATCTAAAAGGCGGGTGCCTGTACCGCTAATCGTTTTGACATAGCCTTGCACCTCTGTGGCGGTGCCAGAGAGTAATTGTAGAAAATTCAATGCGGTGCGTTCTCCCGTCAATAAAGTGCGTGCTGCTCCTGTTAGTTCGCACAATAATTGATCAGGTTTAACGGTTTCACCATCTTGGACATGCCAAGTGATTTGCACTTGGCTATCAAGTTGTTTAAAAACTTCTTCAAACCAAGCCGTGCCACACAAGATGGCTTGTTCACGACTAATGACTTGCGCCTTAGCTTGTGTCTCTGCGGCAATCAAATGGGCGGTTATATCGCCGCTGCCGATATCCTCGGCTAAGGCATTTTGTACCGTTTTGACAAGATCGGTGGGTAATTGTTGACTTTTCATAAAATTTGTTCTCGTTCCCACGCTCCGCGTGGGAACGAGAATGAGGGAATGAGAAAAAGGTCATTTTAATTAAGTTGACGCAAAATCAATGTATTTCCGCGTTGTGTAAATTCCAAATGCTTGAGAAAACTCATACCAAGTAAAATTTCATCGCCTTGCATTTGCGGATTAATACTGGCACGCACTCGATGTAATTCAATCTCTCCCACAGCCACGCTATCAAGTTCGCTACTATAAGTCGTCACTGTTCCATTGGCTGTATTTGCAAGCATTTCAAC
>LUTY01000871.1 GCA_001640045.1 Candidatus Thiomargarita nelsonii
TTAGCCCAAAGTGGCGACTTAAATTCCCAGCGCGTCATTGCTGACCATATTCGCGCGACGATCTATTTTTGTAAAATATACAAATAATTGATTTTAAAGCTTATTTTTAGATGATAAAATTATATTTATTTTAAATAAACTACTTATAAAAAACTTGAACATCGAGTTAAACACATCTAAGCGTGTGGGATCCATAAGACTGATGCGTGTTGTCATCTCGTTCCAGCCGCCCAGTTCAGAAAGTGCCACAATAGGCACAGCAATCAGTGCCAATATCATCAACAAACTTTGCAAAACATCAGTCCAACTGACGGCAAAAAAACCACCGATAAAGGTATAAACGATGATAACGGTCGCCCCAGTCCGGTGCCCAGTCGGGGGCATCTACGATAATTGTCGCATATTTTAAGGGGGAACGATTTATCACTCTTTCTCTGATTGAGCCCGATTCTAGCAGGGGCGGTGCCTTAATCATCGCGGATGAGAGTATTGGTTGTTTGAGTGCTTGTTGTATTGGCTCTATTAGTTGGCGGATTTCCCGTAGTTCGTTGAGATAGTGTTGTTCTTTGGGGGCTGCCGCTTGCACACTGTCTAGGTTGACTGCATACAAAATTTGGTCCGATAGGCGCTCGATATGGATTTTCATGTCTTTCATATCGGTGGCTATTTGTTCTAGGTATTGCTCTTTTTTGTCTCCTATTATTAGGGTACTTAAGGTTTTGTAGATGTCGTGGGCTTTTGTTATGCCTTCATAGATCGTTATCGCGGTTTCTAGCATGGTTGGCTCCAGGGTTTCGACCGTCCAAAATAAATTTTGGACTCCTAGAGAATTTTATCTCTTTTTTGGGGGTGGGTACAAGGGATTTATTCGATGCGGCTTACCACCTATCAGTTTGTCCAAAATAGTACAACTTCTTTTTGAAAATAACGGATTTTTAAACGAAAAGATAGGTGGACGTGCAAGGTCAATGCCATTAAGTTAAGATAAACCTACGAGGTTACCAAAACCTCGTAGGTTAATTTTTCGTATAGTTTACAACGACCTGCGGGGTATTGGTCTCCCCGCAGGTCTGAAC
>LUTY01000872.1 GCA_001640045.1 Candidatus Thiomargarita nelsonii
TTTTCCTGACAATAACTCATAAGTCACACAAGCTAAGCCATAAATATCATCACGCGTATCGGGCTCCAAATTTAATAGCATTTCATTGCTGGCATAAGCGTCGGTTAATGCACCCAAGCTACCCGGATCAAATCGGGTTTCATCCCGTTCCGACTGTTTCAAGGGTCGGGCAATTCCAAAATCAATGACTTTGGCAGTCTTCGTATCGGGATCATAAAACACATTATCCGGTTTGAAATCCAAATGCCCGATGCCTTCTTGATGAGCATGTGCCAGTGCATGAGCCATATTCTTGATGATCGGCTTGGCCTTGTTGAGGGAGAGGCCATTTTTGTGATCTTTAATGAATTCTTTTAATGGAATTCCCTTTAAAAATTCCATCACCAAAAAAAAGGTACTACCCAGCCGATCTAAACCATGGGCTTTGACAATATTAGGATGATTGAGCCTTTTATAGCGGTGAAATTCACGTACCAGTGCCTTTAGTGCGTCAGGATGTTCCTTAAAATCTTGACTGAAAAACTTGATAGCGACATGGCTATCACGCGCCTGTCCAGCCTCCTGAATCAAGTCAACCGCTTTCCAAACCACCCCCATTCCACCTTCGCCAACTTCTTCTTCCAAGCGATAATTATCACGGATGATTAGCCCTTTTTCCAGCACAATCTCCTCATTTAGCCATTTTGAAGGACGAGTCCAGTCGAATGATGGAGCACTGCCATTGGTAGTTGATTTGGGGTTGTTGTTTCCCCAATGAGACGAGCCACGCCTTGGTGCCGTCGCGAGTCGCGTTTTTTCATAAGGCTCAATCAGGGAATGGAGTGTAGAATAATCTTCCGTTGAGAGCCTTTTGGCTTGACGCAACATTGTCAAATGGGTGCCTATTACAGTATAAACATTAGGTGTTTGCTTGAGCAATGTCTCAAGTTGCAAAACTAACTCGTCGCGTTCTAACTCTTGTCTCAAAAAAGCGTCAAATGCGAATTTGAAATTTTCCATAATAAAAATGCAAGCTGTGTTATTATAATAATATATTTTGGAGTCCAAGATTTATCTTGGATGTCCCTGTCACAGGC
>LUTY01000873.1 GCA_001640045.1 Candidatus Thiomargarita nelsonii
CATTTTCAGTGGTCGCACCATTGGTATCTAACAACTCAATACAAGGCTGCATGTGACTATACCCATGGCCATCTGATAAATCAGCTATCCTAATTATAATTTTCTCGCCCGCATTCGCCTCAAAACGAAAAATATCCGTATCACCACCGGGGGATATCTCGCAGCTAAACGAGTCTCCAGATTGAATCTTCATATCAGTGGGTTCTGGATCACAGGCTTTTGCTTCCTCAGCATGGACAGTAAAAGGCCAATGCCCCAAGCTAAGTAACAAAACAATCACCCCAAAAATAGAGTGACTCATTCTTTTTTGCATGATGTTCTCCTTGAGAATTGTATTGTACAATTGAGTACAACTAATTGAGAAATAAACGAATTGAAAACGAAACGAATTAAAAACGACAGACTAGTACATTGTCAACTTTGTTTTGACTGGTAGGAGTCCACCTTTGGTCTGGCTGTCCCAAGATAAATCTTGGACTCCTACCCGTCAAAACAAAGTTGACAGAGTACTAGGACAGGAGGGCGGAAGTTTTCAGGGCACCCCCTTAGTACAACGGATTTGGGGAATAAACGGATTTTTTTTAAGGAATTATTAATATTTTGGGGTTAGAATCTTCATTATTCAATCCGTTTATTCCCCGTTTGCAAGAAAATTTATGGAAAAATAAATATTTTTTATTTATAGCGATATTAATTTTAGTAATTGTAATGAATCAATGGGATCAGACTCGATCTTCGGGGCATTGACGCTTTGAGCCCCCTGCATATCGACACGCACCATGCCATCAGGCTTTATCATCAGGCAGCAAATTGACACCGTTATTACATGTCATCACTTTGAGCATTCTCGTGGCGCATAAACATGACACTAACATTTTGAGCCACCACTATATCGTATCATTAAATCCGTAGGTGGATTAGCATCCACCTTTAACGTAACTAATTTAGTTTATGCTTATGACTCAGTGGCAAGCTCTGCTGTTTTCGATTGGTATTGAAGTACCAGTGGTGTATTTATTGGTGACAAGGAAAAACTGGTTGCGGCTGCCGTATTGGCCAGATTTCCTTGTAACCAG
>LUTY01000874.1 GCA_001640045.1 Candidatus Thiomargarita nelsonii
TCTGGAGATTATCGTCAAGATATTTTTAGGATGACTAACACTTATGCCATCATTTTACAACAGGAAAAAAACTGTGATGGTATTGCTAAATTGATAGACATGTACACTGAAAAACTCACCTGGCGATACAATAAAAATGAAACGGCAAAATCTCAGTTACATGCCAAACGTGTGATATGCAGTGGTCATGATTCTCCGAGAATAATTTATGCCTATTTAAGGTTAGGAATAATGGCTTATGATCAGAGCGATGAAACCAAGCTCAATCAAATGCTAACCTGTGCCGAAGAATATAGCGAGTATTTCCATAAGCTCTATGGAAATACGAATGATGCTGCCGAAAATTATATCTACACGGCTGCTGGTATATGGTCATACGAATATAATCTTGAAGGTTATTTGAGATTGTCTAACAAGGCTAAAGAGATTTTTATCCAATTTTTAGACAATATTATTTTTTCAAATTAATTATGGCTCATTTTTAGGGATAAGACAATTTTTAATTTAGGCGATTTATCGCCTACCAAATCGCTAAAGCGACTACTACGAGCCTTGACAGATATATAGTATTTCAGATATCTTATAACATATTTTTGAAGACAGCTTCAAAAATATTGGACTCCTATTTTAGAAGATGAGGCATAAACAATGTTATGAATAAGGAAGAAATAATACGTTACGCTCCCCAAGCATGGAAAAGTCATATAGAATATTATAACGAACACATGTTCATGCGCGGGTATCCCTATTATCAGATAACCGAAGTAGATGATATCTGTTATCTATTGGAATTGGTTCGAAACGATCCTGACTCATATAACTATCACATTATGGAACAAAGTGATAATTTTAGTTATCTGTATGAAAAAGGAATGGCATTAGAGGATGCCCTTGGGCAAAAATACCATTCCATGAATTTATCTCGTCTAGTAGGGAAGGAACTCATTGAAAAGCTTAATTCAGCATCTGAAGTCAAAGATGCAAACAACAATTGATTTGACAAGGAGTCCAAGATTTATCT
>LUTY01000884.1 GCA_001640045.1 Candidatus Thiomargarita nelsonii
CGGAACTTTCTAACACGGGACACTTAGCGATTTCTACCCTACATGCTAACAATGCTAATCAAGCCATGCAGCGTATCATCAACCTATTTCCACAAGAACAAGGTGAACAGTTGTTTATGGATTTATCTTTAAATGTCATTAGTATCATTTCACAACGCTTGGTGACGGGGGTGGATAATCGATTGGTCGCGGCAGTGGAAGTGATGATCAATACTCCTTATATTGCTGATTTGATTTTGAAGGGCAAAATAGATGATATAAAAGAGGCGATGGCAGGGAGCGGAGCTGAAGGTATGCAGACATTTGATATGGCGTTGTTTAATCTGTATACAGAGGGGAGGATATCGTTAGAAGAGGCTTTAGCTAATGCCGATTCACGTACTGATTTACAAGCGAAGATTACTTTTGGTCAGAGTGCTAGCGCATTCAATTAAGCAGGGAGGCATCCACCAGCCAATATTGTGAGAGCTTTTGCCTTGAACCACCGTGGTTCAAATAAGGACATTGGAGAGACGTATCAGGCTTTCCACGACTGGGCAGATATGCTCAACAACACCTACTACACTCCGTCCTTTGCTAGAAAAGTTAGATTCAAGAGTCTAGCCAGTTCACAATACTAGAGGGGATGCCAAAATCAAAAAGTGTCTTATCACCCAGTTCGTCCATTCTAAAGAAACTTTGATAGAAAATCAAGTACTATTATTGACTTCCAATAAAGCCATGTCTATTTTTTTTTGCAAGCGTGCTATTTCATTATTGAAAGTGTCTCTGTGTTGTTCTTTTTCTTGTTTATAGTGTAAATATTCGTGAATAATATTCAGAGCACTAATAACCAGCAGACGTTCCGTACTGATCACTTTGCCACCATTGCGTACTTCTTTGACTTTTTCATTGAGATACTGGGCGGAAGCCATCAAAGTGTCACGTTCTTCTTCTGGGCAAGCGACTACATATTCCTTGTCAAGAATATGTAAATTAACCGGCACCGATGATTTACCAAGGGTCATGTGTTTACTTCCATAGATTTGAGCCGTGCAATCATCGCTTCGATACGTGAGCGTGCTAGGGCGTTTTTTTCAAGCAAGGCGGCATGTGCAGAGCTTAAGTTAGTTTGGCTTTCACGCAAAGATTGGTTTTCTTTTGCCAATTGTTGGCATGTTTGGATAAGTGCATCAATTTTGGCTTCTAATGATTGCAAAAAATCAGATTTTTCCATATAGTCAGTTGTTATTATCTATTGGCAATGATCAAGCCTCCTAGTTTGTAGCGGATTCATCGGTGGATGGATCAAATAGATCATCTAAATCCTCATCTTCTTGATCGTCATCAAAGAGATCCTCATCATCATCAAATATCTCGTCATCCTGCGGGGGATTGCCATCGTAAACCAAATATTCTCGTCTTGCTAAATAGGCATCGCGCCTGTATGAATACTCATCTAAAGCGGCTGCTTCGAGTACTGTTTCAAGCTCTAAAAGACCCGCACGCTCATCAACCCCTTTGAGCACATAAGGTGCCAAAGCCGAGCCATCAACTTGTGATGCTGTATAATAAAAAAGTGGATCTAAAAAAGTATCAGCCCCCTGTCCCAAGCTATCACGTATTGAACTTTCACCAAAAAGTGGCAAAACAAGATAAGGACCACTGCCAACCCCCCAATAACCCAAGGTTTGACCAAAATCTTCATCATGCTTGGGCAAATTTAACTTGGTAGCAACATCAATAAAACCTACTAAACCGACAGTAGAGTTAACTAAAACCCGACCGGTGTCTGAAGCGGCTTGTTTAAACTTGAACTGTAACAAATCATTGGCAATGACGACAACATCATCAAGATTACTGAAAAAATTGCTCACCCCTTTGTCAACAGGTTTTGGCACAATAGTTTTATAGACCTTTGCCAAGGGTTTTAACATCGTTTTGTCAAGTCCATCGTTAAAAACGAAGATAGCACGATTGAATGGTTCTAAAGGATCAGGGTTATGTGTGGTGGTAGCACATCCCGAAATAACCCACAACAATAACAACTGCCCAAAAAGCAATTTGTAAAAAGTAGTATTTAACATAATGAACTCCTTATAAAACTAACTCACGATGGTACATTATCACAAACTTATTTTGGAGTCCAAGATTTATCTTGGACGTAAGCCTAATGCGGTGTCACAAATTCCACCCGCCGATTAAGCGCATCAATTTCATCTGGCGTATAGTTGTTGGCAGGATTCTCCAATGGTAACGGCTCGCTTTCGCCTTTAGCGATAGTCTTGATTGTCGCAGTGACACCGGCTTTTTGCAAATAGGCTCTCACTGTATCAGCGCGTTTTTGTGATAATGTGTAGTTATACTCATCACTCCCATTTGAGTCAGTATGCCCAATTAGTGTGATTTCTTTGAAATTGTATTGCTTGATATACTTGGCCAATTGCCCTGCCGCCTTTTTGCCATTTTTCTTCAATTGACTTTCATTAGTTGCAAACTGTATCGGTATCAAACGGCTCGTTGGCTTAAAACCGCGTATATTGTTAAGCATGATACCACTGGCTTTCCCTCTACTGCTAACAATATTATCTATATTACCTGCCAACACTTGTGCTTGGGATGCTAATTGAAACACTTTTTCAATCTGTTGTTCTGGCGGTGGATAAGGCGTTGCCTCCTCATTCGCAATCAAATCAATGGCTTGATTATAATATTGCGCGGCCGCCTGCCATTGTTTCTGGCGCATGGCAATATCTCCATGTATCACTTGTGTGGCCCATGTCAACATGGGGGCGCGTTTGAGCCACTTATTAGCCTCCTCTAATTGACCTTGCTGCGTTAACTCATCTGCATGGGCAGCCGCAATTTGTGCCATACTGCGTATCAACCAGTCTAAATAATTTGTTGGGCAGTCCGCCTGAGTTTTGAGTATGGCAAATAACTGTTCCAATTTATCTAAGTCATGAGCTCGCACGGCTTGATTCACTTGGTTTTGATAATCAATACAAGCTGCCAAAGTAGGCAAACTCAGCAACGCAAGACACAAAAAAACAATAGCACTCACCAAGGATAAAATTCTTTTATTTTGCATTGTGTTCTCCTAAATACCACGATAAATAATAGCAATAAAACCTGAATTGCGATTAAAAAAATCCTATTTCTTAAAGAAATAGGATTTTTAATTTAAAACTCCCACCAAGTCGGATCAACAATCTCGTAATTTTTATAGTTTACTGACCAACGCACGGGACTATTAACAACATCTTGATTTTTATTGTATTTTGGCAATGTCTGATTAAGTTGCTGATGTAATTGCTGTAACACTTTTTTATAGCCTCTGGCAGTAATTTCTGTATATCTGGTAAGTCATCTTCTACCACCAGCGCGATCAGTAATCCCTTGCCCAATGGCGGCTGAGCCGTGAATTTAA